>JAFAUA010000395.1 GCA_019243595.1 Acidimicrobiia bacterium | reverse complement strand
GCCATCTCCAGGCCGCGGCCCTCGCCGCCGAGGATGGCGTCGTCACCGACGCGCACGTCGTGCAGTGTGAGCTCGGCATGCTCAGACGGCATGTTGAACGTCCACCACATGAACTCGACGTCGAAGCCCTTGGCGTCGGTAGGCACGACGAAGCAGGTGATGCCGTAGGCGTCACCCGGGTCGCCCGACGTGCGGGCGAACACCATGTCGTGGGTGGCGATGTCGAGGCCGGTGTTGAAGCGCTTGGCCCCGGTGATCACCCACTCGTCGCCGTCGCGGACTGCAGTGGTCTCGAGCCACGTGGCGTCGGAACCGTGGTCCGGTTCGGTGAGCCCGAAGGCGATGCGCATCTCTCCGGTGAGCATCGCCTCGCACCACTTCTTCTGCTCGGGCGTGCCCGCGTTGAGCACCATGAGGACGCTCGGGAAGTTGCCGACGATCGACGACTCGTTCTGGAGGTCGTTGTGCAACCCGAGGCCCTTGGCCGCCAGGTGCTCGCGGATGATCGCCATGCCGAGGTTGGAGCCATCGGAGCCGCCGAGCTCCGCGGGCAACGCCCAACGCAGCAGGCCGGCGGCGTCGGCGCGCCGACGCATCTCGCCGAGCAGCTCGTACCACTCCCGGCGGGGCACGCCGCCGTTGTCCCAATCGGTGCGGGCGTGCTCTCGGCGGTGGTCGAAGAAGCGGATGTTGTCGTCCTGCTCCTCCAGCGGCTTGATCTCCGTGGCGATGAACTCGTCGATGCGCTCGAGCAGGGCGGCGATATCGGCGGGGATCTCGAAGTCCATCTATTCGAACTTCCTCTCTTCCCACCACGGGAAGCACGAGGGCATGTCGGCCGAGACGCGCAACGGGAAGTCGGGCGGGCGCTTCTCGAGGAACGACATCACGCCTTCGCGGGCGTCGCCGCTGCGACCCTGCTCCCAGATGACACGCGAGTCGATCTTGTGAGCCTCCATCGGGTGATCGGCGCCGAGCATGCGCCACAGCATCTGGCGCGACAAGGCGACCGACACGCCCGACGTGTTCTCCGCGACCTCGAGGGCGAGCGCCTTGGCGACGCCCAGCAGCTCGTCGGACGGGTGCACGCTGCGCACGAGACCACCGGCCAGTGCCTCGGCGGCGGGGAAGACCCGACCGGTCATCACCCACTCCATGGCCTGACCGATACCGACGACCCGAGGCAGGAACCACGAGGACGCCGCCTCGGGCACGAGGCCCCGACGGGCGAAGACGAAGCCGAAGCGGGCGTTGTCCGACGCCAGGCGTACGTCCATCGGCAGCGTCATTGTCACGCCGACCCCGACGGCCGGTCCGTTGACGGCGGCGATCACCGGCTTCTTCGACTCGAAGATGCGCAGCGCCACCAGCCCGCCCCCGTCGCGGGCGTCCTCCAGCTTCGCCTCGTTGCCGCTCGTGTCCCGGTAGTCGAACGTCGAGTCGCCGGCGGCCAGGTCGGCGCCCGCACAGAACCCCCGCCCGGCACCAGTCACGATCACCGCCCGGACGTCGTCGTCGGCGTCGGCGTTGTCGAAGGCGTCGATGAGCTCGCGCATCATCGTGAACGTGAAGGCATTCAACTTGTCGGGCCGGTTGAGGGTGATCGTGAGCACCGGCCCGTCGACCTCGTACAGGAGCTCGCTGTAGTTAGGTGTGGGCGCGTCGGGCATGGCCAGTTGTCCTAGCAGCTACCCGGTGCCGGCGCCCCCCGCCGCTACCGCTTCTTCTTCTTGGCGATCGCCTTCTTCTTCGCCGGCGCAGCCTTCTTCTTCTTGGCGGGCGCTGCCTTCTTCTTGGCGGGCGCTGCCTTCTTCTTGGCGGGGGCGGCCTTCTTCTTGGCCGGCGCCGCCCGGCGGCCGCCGAGCACGCTCATCACGCCCGGTGCGGGAATCAGCGTCGATTCCCCGCCGTTGCTCCATTCGACGGTCACGAGTGCGCCGTTGACACGCCGGACGACCCCCTCCCGGGGCCCCGACTTCGACTGCACCGAAACCCGGTCACCAACCACAGGCATCGCTTCGTAAACCTCCCACGCTCGAACGGCCCCAGACCTTAGGAGAACCTCGACGGGCGGTCAGGCGGCGTGCGGGCTAACCTTTGGGGGTAGTACGCGTCCCGCCCTTGGGCGGTGGAGGCCGACAGTCCAGGCTCTCCACAGACGCAGCAACGGACTTCCTGTCGGGAGGGGACCCGGCAGCCGGGAGTGCCCGTCACAACACACATGCAGGACGTACAAGAACTCGAAGACGCGGCGTGGTCGTCGGCCTACGGAATTGCCACGCCCCAACAATCGGCGTTGCTCGACGCCGACCCCGCCGCGTGGCGCGTCACGCTCGAGCGACTGGCTGAGCAGGCCGACGGCATCCTGAAGGAGCGCGTCCCGGACGCAGGGAACGGCAACGGCACTGTCGCCATGCTCGAAGAGGTGCGGGACCGCCTGCGGGCGGCGATCGACAACATCGACATGTCGCCCCGCCCCAGGCCGGCGCCGGCACCGCCCGATGCCGAGCCCGAGGTCGAGGACGACGGCGAGCCCGGCGAGGTCGAGCTGCAGGCCACCTGGTCCTCCGATCGGGTCGTGGTCTGGGCCGGCGGCCGTGGTTGCAATCCCGCCGACCACGACGGGCTGTCCGACCGCCTCGAGGCCGTAGGAGCGCCTCCCCACGGGTGGAGCCCGCACAAGTCGGTGTCGCTGCCGTCGGGTGCCCGGGCCGCGGCCCTGTCGATCGAGCTCGGCGACGCCCTCGGTTGGCTGGTCACCGTCGGTGCCGGACCATCCGGTGACGGCGTGGGGGCGAGCGTGCGGTGGTTGGGCCGGGTCTCGCTGGCAGCCGTCAACCTCGTCGCCCAGGGACGGGTGGTGCCGGCGCTGAAGACCGCTCGCCGCCAGGGCGGCCGGTCCGTCGACGTCTCCGTGTCGTGGGAGCCGGCGCTGATCGACAGCAACGAGGTCGGCCAGCTGGCGGCGAGGATGCCGGCGACGGTCGGCGCCCTCGACCGCGCCGACGCCCGCACCGTCGTGCTCCGGATCATCGAGCAGGTGGTCGAGGTCATCCTCGGACAGGCCGCCAAGCGGGTGGACCTGCCGGCCGCACCGCCGCAGGTGCGCACCGCCGGCGACCTCTCGGCCGGCGTGCTGGCACGTCTCGACGGCTCGCCGTTCCCGGCGCCCGTCGCCCAGGCGACGTCGTTGGGGCGGCGCATCAGTGGCTGGTCCAAGCCGGTCGCCGGTGTCGCCCGCACCAAGCTCACCGTCCAGCTCCACGAGCCCGACGACAGCAACGTCTGGTTTCTCGCGGTCCTCGGTCCGGGCGCGGAAGGCAAGACGCTGCCCGTGGAGATGGCGCTCGCCGACCGCAAGGACACGGCGGCCATCGCCGCCGAGCTCGACCGCCTCGAGCGGATGGTGCCCGAGCTCCTGCGGGCCGGCGGCCGCCGGCGGGGCGAGGTGTACCTGAACCAGAACGAGGCGTGGGACTTCATGACGGTGCGTGGGCCGACGTTGCAGACGGCGGGCTTCGAGGTGCGCGTGCCCCAGCTGTCGCGGCGCAAGCCGACGCCCGCCCTGCGGCTGTTGGCGTCGCCGACGAACGACACCGTCGTCGGCGCCGCCCAACTCAGCAACGTGCAGTGGTCGGTCATGTTCGACGATGTCGAGCTGACAGCCGCCGAGGTCACACGCCTCGCCGCCCAGGCCAAGCCGCTCGTGCAGTCTCGCGGCAAGTGGGTGCAGCTCGACCGCGTCGACCTCCAGGAGGCGGCTGCGGCCCTCGCCGAGCGCGAGACGAAGACCACCCTCACCGGCGCCGAGATCCTGCGCCAGGCCGTGGGCCTGGAGAGCTCACCGCTGGCCGGTGGCGTGCAGATCGAGGGCACGAGCTGGGCGACCGACATCATCGACAAGGCCAAGAACATCGCCCTCGAGCCGGTCACCGCCCCGCCCGGGTTCAACGGCGAGCTGCGCAGCTACCAGGCCGAGGCGCTGGCATGGCTTGGCTTCCTCGACACCGTGGGCCTCGGCGGCTGCCTGGCGCTCGACATGGGCCTCGGCAAGACGCCGACCGTGCTCGCCCACGTCGCCGCCACAGAAGGCGACGGCCCGACGCTCGTCATCGCCCCGCCCGCCGTCGTCGGCAACTGGGCCGCCGAGGCCGGACGCTTCACGCCCGGACTGAAGGTCGTCGTTCATCACGGGGCGTCGCGGGCATCGGCGGCACAGCTGCAAAAGGAGGTCGCGGGCGCCGACGTGGTGATCACCACGTACGCCACCGCCGTGCGCGACGTCGAGGGTCTTTCGGAAACGAAGTGGGACCGCATCGTGATCGACGAGGCCCAGGCGATCAAGAACTCATCGAGCGAGACCGCGCAGCAGCTGCGCCGCCTCGAAGCCCGAAACAAGGTCGCGCTGACCGGTACGCCGATCGAGAACGGGCTGGGCGACCTGTGGTCGATCCTCGACTTCACCAACCCGGGCATCGTCGGTTCCCGCCCCGCGTTTGTCGCCCAGCTGTCCGGCGACGGCGAGGCGGCGTTGCGCGCCCTGAACGGCATCCTCGTTTTCCGGCGGACGAAGTCCGAGCCGTTCGTCGCGCAGGAGCTCCCCGACCACATCGACGAGCTCGACCACTGCACCATGACGCCCGAGCAGATCGGCCTCTACCAGGCCGTGCTCGACGAGCTCATCGCCGGCTCGGCCACCGCGAGCACCCAGGCCAAGAAGGGCGCCGTGCTCGCCGCCATCACGAAGCTCAAGCAGATCTGCAACCACCCCGCCGCCTATCTGCCCGACGACCACGGCGGCCTGGCGGGACGCTCGGGCAAGCTCGCTCGCCTCGAAGAGATCATCCAGTCGGTGTTCGCCGCCGAGGAGAAGATCCTCGTCTTCACCCACTTCGCCGAGTGGGGGAAGAAGATGGCCGACTACCTCACCGAGGTCATGGACCTGGAGATCGAGTGCTACCACGGCGGCCTGGCCCGCGGCGCCCGGGACAAGATGATCAAGGAGTTCCAGGAGCAGAAGGGCCGCGGTGCACTTGTGCTGTCGCTGAAGGCGGGCGGCACCGGCCTCAATCTCACGGCCGCCAGCCACGTCGTGCTCTACGACCGATGGTGGAACCCCGCGGTCGAGGACCAGGCCCGCGACCGCGCTTGGCGGATCGGCCAGGAGCGCACGGTCGTCTCCCACCGCCTCGTCTGTCCGGGGACCGTCGACGAGCGGGTCGAAGAGGTGGTCGCCGGCAAGCGCCACATCGCCGACCTGGTGCTGCCCAAGTCGAGCTCGCTCGCCGACCTCGACCCCGACCAGCTGCGCACCGCACTCGGACTGCGTCCCGACTCGCTCCTGACCGAGGAGGACATGTGAGCGAAGAGCAGAAGCATGCGTCGGCGCAGCCGTCGCAGGGTCAAGGGCAGCAGCAGGCCCGCCGGCGCCGCCGCGGTCGGCGTCGCTCCCACGGCCCCCGCAATGCCGACCTCTGGCGCCAGTCACAGCCTCTCGACGACCCGCAGCCGATCATTCCCGCCAACGATCCGGCCGCAGTGCTGCGTTCGCTCGGCACCCCACCGCTCCAGGGCCACGGCGCCCTCGTCGACTACTACCTGGCCACGGTCGTCGAACGGGCGGCGGGTGTCGCCGCCGCCCTGGCTGCGACCGCCGGGCTCCTAGGCAGTGCGGAGGGCGACGAGGAGTAGCACCGCCTCGTCCTTTGCGCGTTTCCATTGCTGACGGCAGTGAAAACGCGCAAAGAACGGAGCAGGGCTACGGTCCCGGCTGATGAGCGAGATCCTTCATGAATCGGATGCCGACCTGGCGGCCCTCGCCGGGCAGCGGGTGGCAGTCGTCGGCTATGGCAACCAGGGCCGGTCCTGGGCGCTGAACCTCCGCGACTCCGGCATCGACGTCACCGTCCACGTGCGCAATGACGAGACGCGGGCGACGGCCGAGGCCGACGGCTTCGACGTGGCCGACATCGAGTCGGCGAGCGGGGCGGACGTCATCTGCCTGATCGTCCCCGACGACGTCATCGCCGGACTGCCGATCACACCGCGCGACGACTCACTCGTCATCGTCGCCAGCGGCTACACGCTCGCCTTCGAGCGACTGCAACCGCCCGGCGACGCCGGCATGGTCGCCCCGCGCATGCTCGGTCCCGAGGTACGGCGGTGCTACGAGGAGGGTGTCGGCTTCATCACCGCCGTCGGCATGCAGCAGGACGTCACCGGCACCGCCCGGGCCCGAACCCTTGCCATCGCCAAAGCCATCGGCGGCCTGCGGCAGGGCGCGCTCGAGTTGACCCCGATGCAGGAAGCGGTCCTCGACCTGGCCGTCGAGCAGGCGCTGTCGCCGATGCTGCGCCGGGTCAACGAGTCGTTCATCACCGTGATGATGGAGCAGGGCATCCCCATCGAGGCGATCCTCACCGAGCTGTTCCTGTCCGGCGAGGTCGAGCGCACGTATCGCCTCGTGCGCCTCGAAGGGGGCGCGGCCCAGACCCTGCATCACTCCCCCACCAGCCAGTACGGGCAGCTCTCGAGGGTCGGCCGTTACGACCACCTCGATGTCGCTTCGACGATGCGCGAGCTCGTCGGCGACATCACGTCCGGTCGCTTCGCCGACGAATGGGACGCCGAGCGCGACGCCGGCTACCCGGTGCTCGAGGAATTGCGATCGAAAGCGCTGGCGCCCGAGATCCTCGAGTTCGAAGAGGACCTCCGCCTCAAGCTCGGCGAGCGAGCCGTCACCAAGTAGCCGTATCCGCGTCAACGCACGCTGCGGGTCGTAGCGTCTGCGTCGATGGCGGCGGGGATTCTCGTGGTGCTGCTGGTCCTGGTGTTCCTCTTGGCCGCCTCCCTGAAGGTGGTCAAGGAGTACGAGCGCGGCGTCGTCTTCCGCCTCGGCCGCGTGGTCGGGGCCCGCGGGCCGGGGCTCATCGTCCTCGTGCCGCTCATC
>JAFAUA010000176.1 GCA_019243595.1 Acidimicrobiia bacterium | reverse complement strand
GCGACGTAGGTCGCGTCGTACACCGTCACGCTGCCCCGCAGCTCCCACGCCCTCAACGCCAGCGGCTCGTAGGGCCACAGCTCGAGCGCCAAGTCGAGCAGATCCGCATGCGCCTGGGCGGCCTGATCGGCACTGATAATCCCGGCGAGCTCGTGTCGACGGAGCACGTTGGCGACCTCGAACAGCACCAGATGCGGTGCCGCGAGCCGGACGTTGGTTAGAGAGGTTGCGGCCCAAGCACCACCGCCACCGGCATCGGTCAACAGCGCGACGAGGGCTGAAGCATCGCAGACGACGCTCTCAGTCACCGGCGATCGGCGTCGCGGGCAGCAAGGATCGCCTCGGTCCCCACCCGGGTGCCGGTGGCGGCGACCCGGCCGCGGGCTCGTGCGATTACGTCCTCAACGGCTGGCTTGTGCGCGGTGTCCACAAGAAGGCCGCGTAGGTATTCCTGGAGGGACTTGCCAGCCCTCGCGGCGCGCGCCGCAAGCTCGTCGCGCACGTCGGCCGGGACGTCCCGAATCGTGATCGCGACCATGCCTGCACTATAGCACCGATGCTGCGACTTTGCAGGCATTCAGCAACCCGACGCGGTCCCGGATGGCTAACTGGAAGGCCCGCCGAGTACGTGAGGCAGGATGTTCTCATGTCGGAGAACCTGAAGCTGCTGGGCGCCTATAGCGATGCCATGGCGGCCGGCGACGAGGAAGCGGTGTTCTCGTTCTTCGCGCCGGACTTCCACACCCATGTCGCCGAGCGCGTGAACCCCGACGTGATTGGGACTGACATCCGCGGTGAGGAGCTGCGGTGGTGGACGGAGGTGCGCTCGGCGTTTCCGGACATGGCGTTCACCGTCGATCTGCTGATCGAGCACGACGACCTCGTCGTCTCCAACTGGACCGTGAAGGGAACCCACACGGGCACGCCGTTCTACGGCGTTGCCGCGTCAGGCAAGCCGGTGGAGATCAACGGCACGGCGATCCTTCGCATCCGCGACGGCAAGATCGTCGAGCACTGGGGCGGTCCTCACTGCCAGGACGGTGTGGGCCTCACCCACTGAGTCAGCGCACGAAGTAGACGTTCGGAAATCCGTAGCGGGCGGCACAGTCGTCTGCTGCCTGCTCGTCTCGGATCCCGTTCGAGTGGCAGAACTCGTGGGCGATGACGTAGCGCAGGACCGAATCGCTGGGGCCGATGGCCGCCAGATTGATCTCCACCCAGCACGGGCCGCACGGCGACACGCTCGTCGCACCCCAGCGCGGAAAGTCGGTGGCCGGGCACCGGAATTCGTAGCCCGGGCCGAGGTGGTCGCCGGCCCGTTCCACTGCTTGTCGCGCGCCCGTACACCGGTCAGCGCGTGGCGCTCCTGCCGGGCGCTGTGTCAGAGGTGCGGACACGCGCCGGGTGGGGCCCGGTGCGGCTGATGCCGAGGGCGGTGGTGGCGTCGGCGTGGCGGCCGGCGCGGCTACGCCCTTGGCGATGCTCTGAGCCGGTGACCAGAGGGCATTGGCGCCCATCACCGAAATGGCGACAAATGCGCTCGCTACCGCACGGCGGCGCCAGCGCCCGGCGGCGGGGCGGCGACACCCCGAACAGCGGATGACATCGAGGTTGGCGTAGCCGCACCGACAGGTCCACGCAGCCATGCCCTTCTGATCGGTGGGGCGCGTCGTCGCACTGCATAGGCCGAACGACTAAGCCGCACGTGACACGATGCGTTGATGGGCGACCCCGACACGAACGACCGCTTTGTGCGGCGCTTCCTCGACGCGTGGGAGCGGCGGGACGTCGACGCCATCCTCGACTCCTTCAGCGACGACGCCGTGTATCACGCCATGCCGCTGCCACCGATCGTCGGCAAGGCGGCGCTCACCGAGTGGATCGAGCACTTCCGGGACGTCCCGCCCGGTCGTCTCGTGGTGCATCACCAAGCGGCGGCCGGCGACGTCGTCATCAACGAGCGGACCGACTACATCACGCTCAACGGCAGAGCTGTGACGCTGCCGATCTGTGCCGCGTTCGAACTACACGACGGCCGCATCATGTCGTGGCGGGAGTACTTCGACACCGCTCCCGCCAAGGCCGCCTACGGCTGACGGCGCGCGCCTACGACGTCAGGCGGCGTGGGTGGCGGGGTGCTGGGCTCTGGACCGCAGCACCTCGACAGAGCGGCGCCGTGCGAGCACGTCGCAGCGGTGGATTGCACCACCGATGAGAGGTGCGAAGACGCACGACACGACGAACCACCCCAGCAGTCCGATGGCGATTAGCAACAGCACCTCTGGTTTCTTCCCTTCAGCGGCGGACGGGAATCCTCATTTGTCCAACGCCGTGACCAGGCCGTGCGTTCCCGCCTGCTAGTCGGCCTCGCGGTGGAGAAGGAACGTGCCGGTGGCCCTGCTGACCAGCTGATTCTCGCCGTCGCGGGTCGTCGCTTCCGCGTAGGCGACCTGCTTGGCCATGCGGACGACCCGACCCTCCACTCGCAGGTTGTCGCCGGCCTTGGCCACACGCATGGTCTCGGTCTTCATCTCGAGGGTGGCGCGGGTGCGGTCTCGGCCATCGAGCTCGGTGTTGATGGCGAAGTTCATCGCCGCGTCGAGCAGCACTGAGTGCACGCCTGCCTGCACGATGCCGTGGGGGTTGCACGCCATTGCCGTCGGCGTCCAGCCCGCCGTCACCCAGCCGCGCCCGTCCTCGCCGCAGCCGTAGGCGTCGAAGTTGCCGCCAACGGCATCGATGACGGGCATGCCGCCGTCGCCCAGCCAACGGTCCATGTTCTTCATGAAAAGGCCTTCATAAGGCATCGAACCGTATGCGGAAGCAGGCGCCGCCGTCGTGTGGTGGCTCCAGCTCGACCGTGGCGTCCATCGCCGTACACAGCGACCGGACGAGGGGCAGCCCGAGGCCCATCCCCGGCATCGACGAGTTCCCGCGGACGAAGCGCTCGAACACGCGGTTGCCGAGCTCAGGGGGGACGCCGGGTCCGTGGTCGCGCACGGCGATCTCGCCGGGCGACGCGGTCAGCTCGGCGTTGCCCCCGTACTTCATGGCGTTGTCGACGAGGAGGCTCACCGCCTGCTTCAGCAGCTTCGGGTCGGCGTGCACCCGGAGGTCCGGCGGGCACACGACCCGGACGCGCTCGGGGTCGACGGCGTCAGCCTTGATCTGCTCGAGAATCGGCGCCACCTCGAAGTCGACGACGATGGCTTCGGTCATCCCTGCCTCGAAGGCGGCGGCGGTCAGCAGCTCGTCGATGAGGTCGGACAGGCGGTCGATGGCGGCTCGGGTGCGCCCGAGCATGGCCTTGCGGTCTTCGGGTCCGAAGTCGGCGTCGTGGGTCAGCAGCGTGCCGATGAAGCCGGACATGATCGTGATCGGCGTGCGCAGCTCGTGGGAGATGCGCCCGATGAAGTCGTTCTTCAGGCGCTCGAGCTCGAGCATCTGCTCGTGGCGCCGGGCGCTTTCGATGGCGCCGGCCATCTGGGTGGCGAGTCCTTCGAGCACCGTGCGGTCGACGTCGTCGAAGGCGTTACGGCGGGCGGAATCGACCTCCAAGGCACCGATCACCTCGCCGAGGCACACCAGGGGAACGACGAGGAAGCTGTTCATGCCCGCGTTGGTGCCGGTGCGACGCACCTGCGGGTCGACCCGATCGTCGTTGTCGAGGTCGGGGGAGTAGATCGTGCGGCTCTCGGAAACCGCTCGTCCGGCCAGCCCGGCGCCGATGGGGATCCGCAGATTCGCCACCGCCTCGTCGACCGCGGGGTCGGCGGCGGCGACGTAGAGGTGGCGGTCCTCGACGAGCAGGATCGCGCCGCCGCGGAAGTCCATCAGCGAGCGCATGGCCCGCATCACCGCCTGCAGGACCGGCTGCAACTCCAGAGCGGGACCGATCTCGCGCGCCACGTGGGCGAGGAGGGTCTGCAGGCCGAGCAATCTGCTCAGGCGCTCGATCCGCTCGAGTTCCTCGTTGGTGACGTCGTCAGCCACGGGTAGATGATCCCACTGCGGGTCGAGTGACGCTGTCTCAGGTTGCGATAACCCTGGCACAGCGCAAAACTTGACCGCCCGGTCTAGTTCTCAGGAGGGACCCCGAATGGCCACCGCTGTCATCGTCGACGCAGTTCGCACCGCGCTTGGAAAGCGCAACGGAAAGCTGAAGGACTGGCACCCCGTCGACCTGGCGGCCGAGACGCTCAAGGCCCTCGTGCAACGCAACGATGTCGATCCCGCCCTCGTCGAGGACGTGATCATGGGCTGCGTCATGCAGACGGGCGAGCAGGGCCTGAACATCGGGCGCAATGCGGCCCTGGCCGCCGGGTTCCCCGAGTCGGTGGTCGGCACCAGCGTCGATCGCCAGTGCGGGTCCTCCCAGCAGTCCGCCCACTTCGCAGCGCAGGGTGTCATCGCCGGCGCCTACGACGTCGTGATCGCGGCCGGCGTCGAGTGCATGACGCGCGTGCCGATGGGCGTCACCATGAACGGCCCGGGCATGCCGTTCGGTCCCAAGATGATGGAGCGCTACCAGGCTGCCGGTGGTCTGGTTCCCCAGGGGATCTCCGCGGAGATGATCGCCGACAAGTGGAACCTGTCGCGCGACGACCTCGACGCCCTCAGCGTGCAGAGCCACAAGCGTGCGGCCCGGGCCACCGAAGAGGGGCGCTTCGAGAAGGAGATCATCCCGATCACCGTCGAGAGCGACGATGGCAAGGAGGAGTTCGCCCGCGACCAGGGCATCCGCCCCGACTCGTCGATGGAGTCCCTCGCCAACCTGAAGCCCGCCTTCAAGCCCGACGGCAAGGTCACCGCCGGCAACTCATCGCAGATCACCGACGGCGCCGCGGCGCTGTTGATCATGAGCGAGGACAAGGCCAAGGAACTGGGCCTCACGCCGAGGGCACGGTTCGACACCTTCGCCCTGGCCGGCGTCGACCCGATCATGATGCTGACCGGTCCCATCCCGGCCACGACCAAGGTGCTCGAGCGCGCGGGCAAGACGATCGATCAGATCGACCTCGTCGAGATCAACGAGGCCTTCGCTTCGGTCGTGTTGGCGTGGGAGAAGGAGCACCATCCCGACATGGAGAAGGTCAATGTCAACGGTGGCGCCATTGCCCTCGGCCACCCGCTGGGCTGTTCGGGCGCCCGCCTGATGACCACGCTCCTGTGCGAGCTCGAGCGCACCGGCGGCCGCTTTGGTCTGCAGACGATGTGCGAGGGCGGCGGCATGGCCAACGCCACCATCATCGAGCGCCTCGGCTAGTCGGAGGGCCCCTTCGTGGGCCTGCTGCTGAACATCCTCATCGCCGCCGTCGCCGCCTTCGTGCTGTGGCGGCTCGGCATCTTTGTGCTGCGGTCGATCGCCCACCCGCCCGAGCCTCCGGAGGAGGGCGAGCTGCGGCGCGTCAACCTCCGCTACCGCTGCTCGATCTGCGGCGCCGAGGTGAAGATGGTCCAAGCCTCCGAGGAGCTCCCCGAGCCACCCCGCCACTGCATGGAGGACATGGATCTCGTCGCACCGCCCAATGAGTAACTCACAGGCTGTGGATAAGTCTGGGGAGAGTCACACGCTTGTAACTTTTACCGCCAGGTAACTGTGCGTTCTCCTAGCGGTACTGGGTGGCGGTGAGGAAGCCGGCGGTGATCAGGCCGAGGCCGATCAGCAGGTACCAGTTGCTGGCGTCGCCGCCCGGCATCAAGCCCACGTAGTTGGCGAGGATGACCAGCACGCCGGCGACGAGGCAGGTGAACATCACGATCGGCACCCACTTGGGGCTGACCTTCTTGCTCTTGGGTGTCGGCGGCGTGTAGCGACCGGTGGCGGGCACGGACTGCTTCTTCGGCGTCGTGCGCCCGCCCTTGCGCGTGTCCTTGGCCATCGCCGTCGAGCCTAGCGACGCGCCTCAGTCGCCCGTTTGCGCCATGACGAGGGCGTACAGCTCTCTCACGCTGAAGGGCTTGCGTACGACGGCGGCGACGCCCTCGTGCAACGCCGTTCGCCGCAGCGCCGGGTTGGGGTCGGCGGTGACGACGATGACCGGCGTCCGGACACCGGCGGCCCGTAGCTCCCGGTAGGCGGCGAGGCCGTTAAAGCCCCGCAGGTTCAAGTCGAGCAGCACGCACGTTGGTGTGTGGGTCTCGACGGCCTTGGCGACGTCAGCTGGCGATGTCGGGTCGACGTGGACGACTTCGGTCCCCGACGCCCGGAAGTAGGCGCGCATGAAGGTGGCGATGTCGTGCTCGTCCTCCACGACCAGCACGGTCTCGTCCGGCTCCAGCCGCGAAATCAGCGAGCCGTAGCCGCGAGGCGCCGGGGTAGCGTCACCTGCGATGGGTCCTCGTGTCCTCGTCATCGACAACTACGACTCGTTCGTCTACAACCTGGTCCAGTACCTCGGGGAGCTGGGCGCGTCCCCCGTTGTGCATCGGCACGACGAGGTGACGATTGAGCAAATTGTCGAGGGCCGGCCGGACGCAATCCTCATTTCCCCCGGACCTGGACGCCCGGAGGATGCCGGCGTGAGCAACGCCGTCGTCGAGCAGCTGGCGGGCACGGTGCCGATCCTCGGTGTCTGCTTGGGCCACCAGTGCATCGGCCAGGTCTACGGCGGTGAGGTCGTGCGTGCCGCCCAGGTGATGCACGGCAAGACCTCGTTCGTCCACCACGAGGGCGCCGGTGTGCTGGCCGGGCTGCCCGACCCCTTCGAGGCCACCCGCTACCACTCGCTGGTCGTCGACGCCGCCTCGGTGCCCGACGTCCTGGAGGTGACGGCGACGACCGACGACGGCACGGTGATGGCGCTACGTCATCGCGAGCTTCCGGTCGAGGGCGTGCAGTTCCACCCCGAGTCGATCCTCACATCGTCTGGCCACCAGCTCATGGCCAACTTCCTGGCCCAGGTCGGAACGGCCGTCTAGCAGCTGGAGCCGTTGATCTCGTAGCTGACGCTCGACCCCGGCTGAGCCTGGCTTCCGGCCGAAGGGCTTTGGCTGCCGGCGACGACTCTTCCGTTGCCATTGGGGTTCCCGGTCGCTGAGCAGCTTCCGACGAGCTCGTGATTGGCGAGCGTGGCATTCGCCTGGGACTCGGTGAGGCCATTCAAGCTCGGGACCGTTGTGGTGTTGCTCGGGGTCGTCGTGGTCACCGGTTCGGTCGTGGTGGGGGAGGGGCCGCTCGAGACGATCATCGTTACCGTCGAGCCCTTGGGGGCCTTGGTGCCGCCCGCCGGGCTCGTGGTGACGACAATGCCGGCGGCGACGGTGTCGGAGGCCTGTGTCTTCGTCGCCACCTTGAAGCCGGCCCCGCCGAGGGTCGCGCCCGCCGTGCCCGCGTCCTGGCCTACGACGTTCGGCACGGTGACGGTCCCGGCGCCGCCCGACACGACGAGGGTGACCGTCGAGTTCTTCGCGACCTGGGTTCCCGCCTGGGGGTTCTGATCGAGGACCTCGCCTTGGGGCCGGTCACTGTTCTTGTCCTGTCGCTGGACGGTGAGCCCGAGCTGGTCGAGCTCGCTGGTGGCGTCGTCGATGTTCTTGCCGATCTCGGCGGGCACGGTGACCTGCTGCGGCCCGGTGCTGACCGAGATCGTGACCGTGTCACCCTTGCGGGCCTTGGCGTCCGGTTTCGGGTTCTGGTCGAACACGGTGCCGGCCTGGGCGTCGTTCTGGGAGCTCTGGACCTTGACCTCGAGACCCTGAGCCTTGAGGGCGCTGGTGGCGTCCTGTTGTGTCTTGCCGATCACCAGCGGCACGGCGACGTCGGCCCCTGTCGAGGACCCGAGTCCCAGCTCGTGGGCGAGCAGGAACAGACCGCCGACGAGCAGGAGGAGGAGCACGACGAGCAGCCAGACGTAGGCGCCCGTACGGCGCCGCGGTCCTGGGGCGTCGGGTGCCATGACCGCCGTCGTGGCTGGGATCGCCTGGGTGCGGTCGACGGCGGCCATCGCCGTGGTGGCGTCGGCCGTTGCGGCTCCGGCCGCCATCGCAGGCGCGCCGGCCGCAGTGGCGAGGATGGGCTTGCCGGCGCGGAAGCGCAAGAGATCGGCGCGCAGTTCGTCGGCGGAGGCGTAGCGGTTGGCGGGGTTCTTGGCCAAGGACTTGAGGACGATGGCCTCGAACGGCACCGGGATCTTGGGGTTGTGCTGGCGGGGCGGGATCGGCCGCTCGCGGACGTGCTGGTAGGCCACGGCGACGGGGTTCTCGTTGTAGAACGGCGGCCGCCCGACGACCATCTCGTAGAGCACGATGCCGAGGGCGTAGACGTCGCTGCGGAAGTCGATGGGCCGGCCCTGGGCCTGCTCGGGTGAGAAGTAGGTGGCGGTGCCCATCACGGCACCCGTCTGGGTGAGCGCCTCCTGGGCGTTGCTGGCGGCGCGGGCGATGCCGAAGTCGGTGACCTTGACCTGGCCGCTGCTGCTGATGAGGACGTTGCCGGGCTTGATGTCGCGGTGCAGGACCCCGTTGTCGTGGGCGAAGGTCAGGGCGGCGGCAATGTCGGCGCCGATCTCCGCGGCCCGACGCGGCGGGACGGGGCCGTCCTCGCGGATGACGCCGCGGAGGGTGCGCCCCTCCACGTACTCCATGACGATGAAGTACGTGCCCTCCTCCTCGCCCCAGTCGTAGATCGAGACGATGTTCGGATGGTTGAGGTTTGCCGCCGAACGGGCCTCGCGCCGGAAGCGCTCGACGAACGAGCGGTCGGCCGCGAACTCGGGAAAGAGG
>JAFAUA010000278.1 GCA_019243595.1 Acidimicrobiia bacterium | reverse complement strand
GCGTCGCTCGCCCTCGTGCAGGACGTCGACGACGAGCTGGTCGCCGCCTGTCTGCGTGGTGCAGAAGAAGAGGCGGTAGCCCGAGTCGACAGTGCCGGCATCGACGCGGTGAAGACCTACGGCTCGACGAAGCGGGCCCTCGGCCGCTGGATCCGGGCCAACGCGCCGTCGCCCGAGTGGGCGGGTGCCGGCATCGCCCTCAACGCCATCGCCCCTGCTGTGATCCGCACGCCGATGGTCCAGCCGATTCTCGACAACGCCGACACCGCTCCGCTGCTCGAGGCGGCGATGCCGATGCCCTACGGGGGCGTCGCCGGGCCGGAAGCGGTCGCCCATCTCCTCGCCTTCCTCGTCAGCCCCGACACCCGGGCCATCACCGGCCAGGTCTTCATGATCGACGGCGGCGCCGACTGCCTCCTCCGCGGCGACGACATCTGGCCGTAAGTGCAGTCCCGAGGAACAAGGCCCCCGCTTCGGGGGCCTTGTTCCTCGAGAGTGCGGGAGACGTCAGTTCGGGAGCGGGATCAGGGTGTCGACGATGTCTTCGACCCGGTCGACGACCGCGCCCGGAGTGCTCTTCACCGCGACCAGGTCGTCGTAGTGGCAGAGGCCGAGGAGTAACAGGAAGAGCGTCTTGACGGTGGCGTCGGGGTCGGAGTCGCCGGGAGGCAGCACGGCCTTGAGGGCCTGGGCCCACGAGCGGTGCCAGGAGCCGAGTAGCTGGGCGAGGCGGTGGTCGCGCGCGCTGGCGACGTGCAGCTCGGCGAGCAGGCGGCGGGTGTCCTTCAGCTCGGGCCGTAGGTAGGCAGCGGCAATGAGGCGGGCGGCGTCGGCGCCGGCTCCCTGGGGCACGACGTCGGTGACCCGCTCGAGGGCGCGCACGCCGGCCGCGTAGAGGAGGTCCTCCCGGCTCTCGTAGTGGTTGTAGATGGCGGCCGCTGTCACACCTGCGCGCCGGGCGATCTCGGCCAGGGTGGCGCCGTCGAAGCCGGACTCCGCACACGCGGCGGCCGCCGCGTCGAGGAGGCGCGCTGCTGTCTCTTGTCCGTCGGAATTCGGCGGCCGCCCCCGGCGGCTCTTGGACGCCGATGCCGCCTGTGCGCGAGCCACGGCGGGAGCGTAACACCGCGGCATTGCATTATGAACGGGCAATCATTTAACTTCTGCGCGGTGGCTTCGCCGGGGGGCGACTGGTTCGTAGAACTGCGGGACGTCGAGTTCTCCTACGGCCCCGTCCAGGTCCTCTTCGGCGTCAGCTTCACCGTCGAGCGAGGTGAGGTCCTGGGCCTCCTCGGGACCAACGGCGCCGGAAAATCGACCGTCCTCCGTGTGCTCGCCGGCCTGGAGGTGCCGCGCCACGGAAGCGTGACCTTCGACGGCCGCGACGTGACCGGCGTGCCCGCCGAGAAGCTGTCGGCCGCCGGCGTCGGGTTGGTCATGGGCGGCAAGGCGATCTTCCCGGACCTCACGGTTCGCGAGAACCTGCAGCTGGCCGGGTTCACCGTGCGCACCGGTCTCCAGGACCGCATGAGCCGCGAGCTGGACCGCTTCCCGCAGCTGAAGCAGCGGTTCGACACCAAGGCCGGCTCGCTCTCGGGCGGCGAGCAGCAGCAGCTGGGGTTGGCCAAGGCCCTCCTGCTCGACCCGACGTTGCTCTGCATCGACGAGCTGTCCCTCGGCCTCTCTCCGGTGATCGTCGCCGAGCTGTTCGACGTCGTCCGCAGGGTCAACGCCGACGGGTGCACGTGCGTGCTCGTCGAGCAGTCGCTGAACGTCGCCGCCCAGCTCTGTGGCCGCGCCGTGTTCCTCGAGAAGGGCGCCGTGAAGTTCGACGGGCCCACCGCCGACCTCCTCGAACGCGGCGACCTGGCCCGAGCCGTGTTCCTGGGTGCCAAGAACGGCCACAAGCCCGAGACGGCGACCAAACGATCCAGGAAGCGGGCACGGTGAGCGACCTCCCCGCGGTCCTTCTTCTCGGGGTGGCGTCGGGGCTGCAGGCGGCGCTGCTCGCCGTCGGCATCGTCCTCATCTACCGGGCCAACCGCTTCATCAACTTCGCCCAGGGTCAGATGGGCTCGATCGCCAGCGCCACGCTGGCCGTGCTCGTGTTCAACCTGGCGTTCCCCTACTGGGTCGCCGTGCCGCTCGCCCTGGCCCTGGGCGCCGCCGTGGGCGCGGGCGTCGAGCGCCTGCTTGGGTGGCGGCTGTTCGACAAGTCGCGCCTCGTGCTGATGGTGGCGACGATCGGCATCTCCCAGGTGATCCTGCTGGTGTTGCTCGAGGGGCCGCTGCATGTCGACCCGGGCCGGCTCGCGGCCCACGGGTTCCCGCAGCCGTTCGACGCCCACTGGAAGATCGGCAGCGCCATCCTCACGTCGAGCCAGATCCTCACGATCATCGTGGCGCCCGCCATCGCCGTGGGCCTGTGGCTCCTGCTCACGCGCACGCGCACCGGCCAGGCCATCCGCGGGGCGGCCTCCAACCCGGACGCGGCGCGGCTGGCGGGCGTCTCGGTTCGCCGGGTGTCGCTGATCGTGTGGACGATCGCCGGCCTCATCTCGTCGGTCGCCGCCATCCTCTTCGCCCCGACCCAGCCGGCGATCGGCTTCAACGACAGCGGCCCCGGCCTGCTGCTGCGGGGCCTGGCCGCCGCCCTGCTCGCCGGCATGGTCGACTTCCGCATCGCCGTGCTGGCCGGCGTCGGCATCGGCATCGTCGAACAGTCGACGGTCTTCTACACGTCGACACCGGGGCTCACCGACCTGGTCCTCGCCATCGCCGTCGCCGTCGGACTGCTGCTGCGGGCGCGCGTCCTCCAGCGGGACAGCCGCAGCGAGGAGCGCCTGGTCGTCGAACGCTCGAGGCCGCCGCTCCCCGAGCGCGTGCGCAACGTCCTCGCCGTCCAGCAGCTCGGGCGCATCGGCTGGGTCGCGCTGTTCGGCGTCCTCGCCGTCGCGCCGCTCATCCCCGGCCTGAACACCCAGGAGCGCGCGGTGTTCCTCGTGTTCATGGTCGCCTACGCCATGGTCGGCATGGCGTTCACCCTGCTGACCGGATGGGGCGGGCAGGTCTCGCTTGGGCAGTTCGCCTTCCTGGGCGTCGGCGCTTACACGGCGACGCTCGTCAACGGGTGGGGTCTGCCGGCGATGCTGCTCGTGTCGGGCGCGGTGACGGCCGCCGCCAGCGCTCTCGTCGGCTCGCTGGCCGTGCGCTTCCGCGGCCTGTTCCTCGCGGTCGTCACGCTGGCCTTCGCCTTCGCGGCCCGCAGCTGGCTGTTCCGCCAGGGGATCTTCGTGAGCGATCCGTCGGCGATCGTGCACATCGAGGCGCCCCACCTCTTCTCGATGAGCATCAGGACCGTGCGCGGCATCTATCCGGTCGCCGTGGTGATGCTCGGGCTGACGGCGATCTCACTGCGGTCGGTGCGCAACAGCTCGGTGGGCCGGGCGATCGTCGGCGCCCGCGACAACCCCGAACTGGCCGCGTCCTACGGCCTGCCGCCGACGAGCGCCATGCTCGTCGCCCTCGCCATCTCCGGCTTCGTCACCGGCATGGCCGGCGCCCCGTGGGGGGTTGCCGCCGGCAACTGGAGCTTCGCCGCCTTCGACCCGTCGATGTCGTTCGTGCTGCTGGCGGCGGCGA
>JAFAUA010000140.1 GCA_019243595.1 Acidimicrobiia bacterium | reverse complement strand
GACCTGGACGAGTTGCTGGACGAAATCGACGAGGTCCTAGAAGAAAACGCGGAGGATTTTGTCCGCAACTACGTGCAAAAGGGTGGGCAGTAGTCCAAAACGGACACCGACCGACCAGGCACGCGGATCCACCAGCGTTTCGTCGTCGTTCCCTAAATTTCACGTAGTCGCTTCCCCTCCATGACGACGAGCTGGTGGAGGTCACGATGAAGCGCTGCACGAAGTGTGGCGAGGTCAAGTCGATCGAGGAGTTCTACCGAGCGACCGGGACCCGAGACGGACGCCGTTCCGACTGCAAGCGTTGCAATCTCGCGGCAAAGCATGCTCGCTACGCTGCCAACCCCGGGCCGGCTATCAACTGCGCCGTGAAGTGGGCTCAGGACAATCCCGAGCGATATCGAGCGACGCAGCAGCGTTACAAGGACTCCGGCGCCAAGGCGAAGAGCAACCGCAAGAGCCATCTCAAGCGGAAGTACGGCCTCACCGAACAGCAGTATCAGGCGATGCTGGTTGCGCAGGACGGCCTCTGTGCCATCTGCCAAGAACGGCCTGCTGTCCACGTTGACCACGACCACGCTACGGGCGCGGTACGCGGGCTTCTCTGCTTTGCCTGCAACGTCGCCATCGGGCATCTGCGGGACGATCCGATGCTTGCGGTGAAGCTGCTGGACTACCTGGAGCGCTGCCGGGCGTCGTAAATCTTCGCTGCGGGTAACGTCTCGCGGCGTATGAGCTTGCCGTTGTTCCCGACGAACGATCCGGGGCCGAGTTTTTCGGAGTTGCTGAAGCGCGTCGGTGGTGACGTGGTCGTGCCCGAAAGTGGGAGCGATGCCGCGCCGCAGGTGACACATGGCACAACGGTGGTCGCCATCCGGTACGCCGACGGGGTCGTCATGGCCGGTGATCGGCGGGCGACCGAGGGCTACAGCATCGCCCACCGCGCCATCGAGAAGGTCTTCCCGGCCGACCGGCACTCGGGCGTCTCGATCGCCGGGGCCGCGGGGCCGGCGATGGAGATGGTGCGCCTCTTCCAGACCAACCTCGAGCACTACGAGAAGGTCGAAGGGGCTGCGCTGAGCCTGGAGGGCAAGGCGAACCAGCTGTCCCAGATGGTGCGTCAGAACCTGCCGGCGGCCATGCAGGGCTTCGTCGTCGTGCCCATCTTCGCCGGCTACGACCTTCGGCGCCGAATGGGCCGCATCTTCAAGTACGATGTGACCGGCGGCCGCTACGAGGAAGCCGACTTCCACTCGACCGGCTCCGGCGGACGCGACGCTCGCACGACGATCAAGCTCGGGTGGAAGGACGGCCTCGACCGCGCCGCCGCCATCGAACTCGCCATCGACGGCCTCTACGAAGCCGCTGACGAGGACACGGCCACGGGCGGACCCGACCCGGTGCGGGGCATCTATCCGACGGTCGCCACCATCACCGACGCCGGCTTCGAGCGTGTTGCCGACGAAGAAGTCGCAGAGCGCTTCCAGACCCTGATCCAGCGCAAGACGGAAGCGGGGCAGATGGCATGAGTATGCCGTTCTACGTCGCGCCGGAGCAGGTGATGAAGGACCGCGCCGACTACGCGCGCAAGGGCATCGCCCGGGGCCGCAGCCTCGCCGGTCTCATCTACAACGACGGCGTCCTCATCTGCGCCGAGAACCAGTCGCGCACCCTGCACAAGGTCAGCGAGATCTACGACCACATCGCCTTCGCAGGCGTCGGCCGCTACAACGAGTTCGACTCGCTCCGCACGGCCGGCGTCCGCCTGGCGGACCTACGCGGCTACTCGTACTCCCGCGAAGACGTTGACGCCCGCTCGCTGGCCAACGCCTATGCCCAGACACTCGGTCAGGTCTTCACCCACGAGATGAAGCCCTACGAGGTGGAGATCCTCGTTGCCGAGCTCGGCGTCGACGGCAATCCCGATCAGCTCTTCCACCTCCTCTACGACGGCACCGTCGTCGACGAGGAAAACTTCACTGTTCTCGGCGGCGACGCCGATTCCATCGCCGAGCGCTTGAAGGACGGCTTCAGCGAGGGCATGCAGCTGGGCCCCGCCCTGCAAGCGGCGGTCAAGGCTCTCGCCGGGCCCGAGCGCACGCTGACGGCGGGCGACCTGGAGGTCGCCGTGCTGGCGCGCAGCAACGGCCGCCGTGCGTTCAAGCGCATCCTGAACGGCGAGCTCGAACAAGCTCTCAGTAGCTGAGAGCTGCGGAGCGGCTGCGCTCCTACGGCTTTTCGAGTTCGGCGCGCTGGCCAGGGTTGGCCAGGTCGAGGATCGACTTTCTGGCGCCTGGGACGCGCTTGAGGATCCCGAACAACGTGTTGCGCAGCTCGGTGACCGACGCCTCGATGCTGTCGACCTGGTTCACCGTGTGGGTGATCGGTCCGAACATCTCGGCGATCTGCTGCTCGACCTCGGTTGTGACCGCCGTGATGCGCTCGGCGACGCCGGCAAGGTCGGCGCGGTCGACCCGCACGATCGTCGTAGACAACTGCTCGACCATCTGGCTCAGCCGTCCGGTGAGCGATGCCAGATCGCCGACGAGCTCGCGCGCGGATCGCAGCGTGTCCGGGAGGGCGGCGACCTCGTTGAGCATGGCGACCGGCCAACCGAGTAGCCCCGCCATGTCGAGACCCCGTCGGCTATCGGCCATCTAGATCGACCGAGCGAAGACCACGGCGGCCAGGAGGACCACGGCCACGAGGAACACCCACAGCTCACGCGGTGCGGTGCCGTCGAACTCGCCGTCGCCGTCCTCGTCGAACGCCGACTCAACCTCGTCGAGGAGCAGCAGCTCTTGGGCCTCGGCCAGGTCCTCCTCGGCGACGAAGACGTGGACCTCACCCATGGGATAGATGCCGTCGACGTTGCCGCGGAGCTCGGTGACGATCCCCTCGGCACCCAGCCGGGCGGCGATCACCCGCGCGTGGAACGTCGTGCGTACGGTCGCCAGCCGAACCATGCGAGTCCGTTGCACGGTACGAACGCTACCGTTGAGCGCAGTGGAGCGTCGGATCTTCGGACTCGAGAACGAGTACGGCGTCACCTGCACCCTCCGCGGCCAGCGGCGGCTCAGCCCCGACGAGGTGGCGCGCTATTTGTTCCGTCGGGTGGTGTCGTGGGGTCGGAGCAGCAACGTCTTCCTCGAGAACGGCGCCCGCCTGTATCTCGACGTCGGAAGTCACCCCGAATACGCCACTCCCGAGTGCGACTCGATCGAGGACCTCGTCATCCACGACAAGGCTGGGGAGCGCATCCTCGAGAGCCTCCTGGCCAGCGCCGAGCAGCGCCTCCGGGAGGAGGGCATCCGCGGCGTCGTCTATCTGTTCAAGAACAACACCGACTCGGCGGGTAACTCCTACGGCTGCCACGAGAACTACCTCACCAGCCGGCGCGACGACTTCAGCCACTACGCGGAGATCCTCATCCCCTTCTTCGTCAGTCGCCAGGTCTACGCCGGCGCCGGCAAGGTCCTGCAGACGGCGCGCGGCGCCATGTACTGCATCAGCCAGCGGGCCGAGCACATCTGGGAGGGTGTGTCGTCGGCTACCACGCGCAGCCGGCCGATCATCAACACTCGCGACGAGCCCCACGCCGACGCCGAGCGCTTCCGCCGGCTCCATGTGATCGTCGGCGACTCGAACATGAGCGAGTACGCCACGTTCCTGAAGGTGGGCGCCACGAGCATCCTGCTGCGGATGCTCGAGGACCCCTCGGTCGTGCTCCGCGACATGAGCCTGGAGAACCCCATCCGGGCCATCCGCGAGATCAGCCACGACATCACGTGCAAGCGGCGCGTGCGCCTGGCCAACGGCCGCGAGGCGAGTGCCATCGACATCCAGAGCGAGTACCTGAACCGGGCACTGCGCTACTCGGAGACCAAGGGCTTGAGCCCTCTCGAGGAGCAGGCCCTGAAGATGTGGGAGCACTGCCTCACCAAGCTCGAGGTCGACCCGCTGGCGCTCGACCGTGAATGCGACTGGGTGATCAAGCACAAGCTGGTCGAGGGTTATCGAGCCCGCCACAACCTTCCGCTGACGCACCCGCGTGTCGCGCTCATGGATCTGCAGTACCACGACGTGAACCGCGCACGCGGTCTCTACTACCGGATGCAGGACAAGAATCTCGTCGAGCGGGTGGTCACCGACGAGGCCATCGACAACGCCATGATCGAGCCGCCCCAGACGACGCGGGCCCGGCTGCGCGGCGAGTTCATCCGCAGGGCGAAGGAACGCAAGCGCGACTACACGGTCGACTGGGTGCACCTCAAGCTCAACGATCAGGCCCAGCGCACTGTCCTCTGCAAGGACCCCTTCAAGGCCCGCGACGAGCGCGTCGAAAAGCTGATCGCCTCGCTGTAAGCGGTGCCGTCCTACAAGACCGGCACGGTCACCAAGCTCCTGTCCGAGCGTCCTGGGTTGCAGCGCGTCGAGGTCGACGGGCGCAAGGCCTATGTGCTCACCCAGCTGATCGGGCCGGTGAGGGAGGGCGACCGGGTCGTCGTCAACACGACGGCGGTGGAGCTCGGGCTCGGCACCGGCGGCTGGGACGTCGTGCACTGGAACCTGGAGCGCGATGAGTGGACCGAGCCGGGGGCGAGCCACGAGATGAAGCTGCGCTACACGAGCCTCCAGGTCGACACCGGGATGACAACGCCGCCGCAAAGGCGGATCGAAGCCGGGGCCCCGATGGTGGCCTGCTTCCTTCACAGTCAGGTGGCCGCCGTCGCTGCTGCCTTCAAGCACACGGCACCGGACGCCTCTCTGGCGTACGTGATGACCGAGGGCGGCGCCCTGCCCCTCGCGATCAGCGACCTGGTCGCGGACCTCCTGCGCATCGGATGGATCGACGTGACGGCGACCGCCGGCCAGGCCTTCGGCGGACAGCGCGAGGCGGTCAACGTCGCCCACGCCCTGCACCTGACCGTCGACTGCGATGCCGTCGTCGTCGGCATGGGTCCCGGTTCCTTGGGCACCGACACCGTGTTCGGCTTCAGCGGTCTGGAGGTCGCGTCTGTGTTGAATCTCGGCGTCCTCGGGCGAGATGCGATCGTCGCCCTGCGGTGGTCCGACGCTGATCCCCGCGAACGTCATCACGGCCTCAGCCACCACGCGGTGACCGCCCTCAAGTTGGTTCCCGAACCGGTCATCGTTCCCGTCCCCAAGGGTGCGCCCCGGCCGAAGATCGGCAACCACGAGGTCGTGGAGGTCGACGTTCCCGACGTCGGCGCCCTGTTCAAAGACGCCGGCCTCGACGTTCGCACGATGGGACGGACGCCCGACGAGGACCCCGGGTTCTTCGCGTATGCGGCGGCCGCCGGTGTCATGGCGGCCCAGCGCGTGGGACGCTGATCGCCGTGGATCGTCTCGAACGGCTGATCAATCTCACCGCTGCGCTCCTTGACGCCGAGCGGCCGCTCACTGCCGACGAGCTGCACGTGCGGCTGCCGGGGTACGCCGACAACATCGGGGCCTTTCGCCGCGCCTTCGAGCGCGACAAGGACGTGCTGCGGGAGATGGGCGTGCCGCTCGTGCTCGAGCCGGTCGACCAGGTGTCGCAGCCGGGCGTGGAGGGCTACCGCATCCCCAAGGACGAGTACTACCTCCAGGACCCGGGACTCGACCCCGACGAGCTGGC
>JAFAUA010000104.1 GCA_019243595.1 Acidimicrobiia bacterium | reverse complement strand
CCTCGGCAGCCGCCTCCAGTACCTGCCGCCGTTCCGGCGCCGGATCGTCGAGGTGCCGTTCGGGCTCACGCACCCCGCATGGGTCGAGGACCCCGACTTCGACCTCGACTACCACGTGCGCCGGGTGGCCATCCCCGAGCCGGGAGGTCCCAAGGAGTTCGGCGAGCTGATCTCCGACATCGCCAGCCACCAGCTCGACCGGCGGCGTCCGTTGTGGGAGCTGTGGGTCGTCGAAGGTCTCGAGCACGGCCACATCGGTGTGGTCGCCAAGATCCACCACGCGGCCGCCGACGGCGTCGCCGCCGCCGCCATGCTCGCCAATGTGCTCGGCGTGGGCGACGCTGAGGAAGAGGCGCCGCCGGACACCTGGCGGCCCGATCCCATCCCTTCGGATTGGGAGCTTTTCGTCGGCGCCGTGAAGTCGCTGGCCGTCGCCATCGCCCACCTGCCGACGCTGTTGTGGCGCACGTTCCAGGGCCTGTTCCGGTTGGCGCGGCGCCGGCGGGCGGGCGGTGACCTCCCGCCGCCGCCGTTCAGTGCGCCAGCGGTGTCGTTCAACCGTGCGCTCACGCCACACCGGCGGTTCGTGTTCTCGTCGGTGTCCCTCGACGACGTCAAAGAGATCAAGGACGCGCTCGGCGCGACGGTGAACGACGTCATCCTCGCCCTGTCGGCCGCCGCCCTGCGCCGCTATCTCCAGGATCGCGGCGAGCTTCCGACGCGGCCTTTGATGTCGGGTGTCCCCGTGTCGGTCGGCGAGATGGGCACCCGCTCGTCGGGAAACATGGTGTCGAACCTGTTCACGTCGATCCCCACCGACGTCGCCGACCCCGTCGAGCGCGTGCGCACGGTCCACCGCATGATGCAGGGCGCCAAGGAGGTCCACAACGCCTTGGGCGCCGAGATGCTGTCGGACTGGACCGAGCTCACGCCGCCCCGCCCGTTCGCCGCCTTCATGCGCTTCTATTCGAAGCGCGAGCTGGCCAGCCGTCACCGTCCGCCCATCAACGTGGTCATAAGCAACGTGCCTGGGCCGAGAACGCCGCTCGAGATCGCCGGCGCGCGGTTGGTGTCGATCTATTCGATGGGCCCCATCCTCGAAGGCATCGGGCTCAACATCACGGTGTGGAGCTACTGCGGGTCGCTGAACTTCGGCATCGTCTCGTGCCGCGAGCTCATGCCCGACCTGTGGCAACTCACCGATCACATCCAGGACGCCCTCGAAGAACTGAAAAAGGCGGTCGCATCCGAGGGCAAGAGCGGGGGTAGTAGCTAACGAATGTTTGAGGTCGTCGGTCTGTCGGTCAGCAAGCTGGCGTCGGTGTCGCGCCCGCCCGGTCGCACTGTGGAGGTGCCGGGCCGGGGCGACACCTTCGTCTACGAGATGGAGGGGCCGCCCGGCGCGCCTGTGCTTTTCCTCATCCACGGGCTGGTGGCGACCACCCAGCTCAACTGGTTCCCGGCGTTCCCGGTTCTCGCGGATCACTACCGCGTCATCGCCACCGACCTGCGTGGCCATGGGCGCGGGTTCCCGGCCGGCAACCGCTTCCGCCTGTCCGACTGCGCCGACGACATCGCGGCGGTGGCCGACGCCCTGGGTGTGGAGCGTTTCATCCCCGTCGGCTACTCCCTCGGCGGCCCCGTCGCCCAGCTGGTCTGGCACCGCCACCGTGATCGGGTCGACGGACTTGTGCTCGCGGCAACCTCACGGAACTTCGGCGGCACGCTCCGCGAGCGCACGTGGTACCGCATCGTCCCGGGGATCGTCGCCGGCACGCGCGTCATTGGCCGCATCCGTGGTGGCGGGCGGCCGCCCGAGGAGGTCGAGCTCGGCGACGACGCCTTCCTGAGCCGCTGGGCCATCGAAGAGCTGCGCCGGTCGAGCCCGACCGTCGCCCTGCAGGCGATGAGCACGCTCGGACGCTTCAGCTCCCACGAGTGGATCGAGCAGGTCGACGTGCCGACGGCCGTCGTCGTCACCACCAGGGACCGCTTCATCTCGCCCACCCGCCAGATCAAGCTGGCCAATGCCATCCCTGGCGCCACCATCCATCCCGTGCACGCCGGCCACGCAGCGTGCGTGCTCGCCTACCGACGTTTCGTACCTGGCCTGGTCGACGCCTGCGAGTCGGTGGCAGGCCGCGTGGGTGGGCGCGTCGAACACAACAGTGAGAGGCTGGGACCCGGTCTAGAGGAGGCCTGACAACCAATGCAACGACTCAGCGGGCTGGACGCCAGCTTCCTGTACCTCGAGTCGCCGACGAACCACATGCACGTGGCGGCGACGATGACCTTCGATCCCTCGACGGTCGAAGGCGGCTACTCGTTCGAGAAGGTGCGCGACCTCATCCAGCGTCGCGTGCACATGATCCCCCAGTTCACGCAACGCCTGGCCCGGGTGCCGTTCGACCTGGCCCACCCAGTGTGGGTCGAGGATCCCGACTTCGACCTCGACTATCACCTCCGACGCATCGCCGCCCCCGCCCCCGGCAGCTACCACGAGCTCGCCGACCTGGCCGGTGACATCGCCAGCCGCCAGCTCGACCGGAGCCGACCGTTGTGGGAGATGTACATCGTCGAGGGCCTCGAACATGGCCACATCGGCGTCATCGCCAAGATGCACCACTCGACGATCGACGGCGTTTCGGGCGCCAACATGATGGTGTACTTGTTCGACCTCGAGCCCAACCCGACCGAGGAGCCCGAGGCTCCCGATCGCGAGCCCGAGCGCATGCCGTCCGACGCCGAGCTGCTCACCTACGCAGTGCGCTCGCGACTCAAGCGGCGGGCGTCGATGTTCTCGATCATTCCCAAGGCCGGGACGGCGGTGGTCAACGTGGTCCGCAACCGTCGCTCGAGCGACACGGTGAATGCGCCGGCGCCACTGACCGCGCCTCGCACGTCGTTCAACGGCGCCATCACGGCTCACCGCAAGGTCGCCTACTCCATCGCCAACCTCTCCGACGTCAAGGCCATCAAGAACGCCTTCGGAACGACGGTCAACGACGTGGTGCTGGCGGTCGTCGGCGGTGGCCTGCGGCGCTATCTGGAGCGCAAGGGCGAGCTCCCCGACAAGTCGCTGATCGCCACCGTGCCGATCTCGGTGCGACCGCCTGACGGCGAGGAGGACACGAGCGTCGGCGCCAACAAGGTCTCGGCGATGTTCACGTCGCTGGCCACCGACGTCGCCGATCCGGTCGAGCGGCTCCAGAAGATCCACGAGGTCACCAAGGGCGCCAAGGAGGAGCACAACGCCATCGGCGCCGACATGCTGCAGAGCCTGACCGAGTTCGCAGCGCCGCGGCTGTTCGGCCTGGCCATGCGCCTGTACTCGAGCTCCAAGCTGGCCGACCGCGGGCCGGTGATCCACAACCTGGTCATCTCCAACGTGCCGGGTCCGCCGTTCCCGCTCTACTTCGCGGGGGCCAAGCTGGTTTCGCTGTTCCCGATGGGTCCGGTGATGGAGGGCGCAGGCCTCAACATCACCGTCATCAGCTACATGGACGACATCGACATCGGCCTGATGGTCGCCCGAGAGAGCGTCCCCGACGTGTGGGACATGGCGGCCGACATCGAGGAGTCCCTGGCCGAGCTCAAGAAGGCGGCCGACGCGGCCAGCGGAGCCAAGACTGGCTGACAGCGTCGTGGTCGACGGCCCCTCGACTGGGGTCGCCACCATCACCCTGAACCGGCCGGAGAAGCGCAACGCACTTTCGATCGCCGTGCGCGACGCGGTCAGCGACGCGCTCGACAAGTTGGCGGCCGACGACGAGTGCAGGGCTGTCGTCGTCACCGGCGCCGGGGATGTTTTCTCGGCCGGGTTCGACCTGCGCGAGTTCGAGCGACCCGAGCTGGCTGAGGAGCTCTGGGCGTCGAGCGACCGGTTCCACCGAACATGGCTCGAGTTCCCATTGCCGACGGTCGCGGCGGTGAACGGCCCGGCCTTGGCCGGCGGCTTCGACCTGGCCGTCATGTGTGACGTGCGGGTGGCGGCCGACACCGCTCGCTTCTCGCATCCGGAGCTGGCGTTCGGCGATGTCGTCTACGGGCCGCTGCACGATCTGGTGGGCGGCTCGCTGGCCCGCGACCTGTGCCTGACCGGCCGCACGATGGACGCCGCCGAGGCTCTCCGCGTCGGCTTCGTCTCTGCAGCCGTGCCCGTCGACGAGCTTCCGGCGGTCGCCGCCCAGACCGCAGAGGCCATCGCCCGAGCGCCGCGAGAGGTGCTCCTGCGCACCAAGGCGAAGTTCGTCCGCCGGGCCGGGGTCGTCGCCGCCAACACCCTTGATTTGTAGGACCGGGCAAGCGGGAAGAAACTGAATCCATGGAATGGGTTTTCTTCGGCGTCGCCGCGTTCAGCGCCGTCACGACGTTCAACGCCATCCGGCCGTTCCCCTGGAGCGTGCTGTCAATTGGCTCGTTCTTCCCGGGGTGGCTGGCGACCGAGCTGGCGCCCCAACGCCTCGGCATCGAGGTGGCGATCCTCGTGGTGTTCCCAGTGCTGGGCGCGCTCGAGGGCTGGCAGGGGTACGCGGCGGTCGCCCTCATGGCGTTCTCGATCATCGGCACGCTGTACCTGATCGCCATCGCCCGCGCCGCGGGCGAGGTCGCCGAGCGGGCCCTGAAGGAGGGCCTAGGCGACGACTACCTCGACCACATCGACCCTGATCTCTCGGCGCGCCACGACCCGACCATCCCTTGGGCCCGTCTGCTGCTGGCCCGCGCCGGGGTGCCCGAAGTCGAGCGCATCAAGAACCTCAGCTACGGCCCCTACAAGCGTCGCAACAGGATCGA
Organism: Acidimicrobiia bacterium; assembly: GCA_019243595.1. Taxonomy (GTDB): domain Bacteria; phylum Actinomycetota; class Acidimicrobiia; order Acidimicrobiales; family AC-14; genus CADDZP01. The sequence goes on along the minus strand of JAFAUA010000104.1, from coordinate 21,842 downwards.
CGTCTACCGCCACAGGGACCATCCGACGAAGTGCCCGACGCTGCTGCAGATCCATGGCGGTGGCTGGGTGATCGGCAGCAAGGACCAGCAGGGAAAGCCGCTGATGGAGCACCTGAGCGCTCGTGGCTGGGTGTGCTTCGCGCCGAACTACAGGCTCGGTCCGCGCTCGCGGTTCCCCGACATGCTCGTCGACCTCAAGCAGGCGCTGGCGTGGATCCGCGAGCACGGCGAGGAGTACGGCGCCGACACGGACTTCATCGTGGTGACCGGCGGGTCGGCGGGCGGGCACCTCACCGCACTGGTAGCGCTGACCCAGAACGACCCCGAGTACCAGCCCGGGTTCGAGGACGCCGACACCAGTGTGTTCGCTGCCGTTCCCTACTACGGCGTGTACGACTTCACCGGCCGCAACAACGTGCGCGGAAAGATCGGGGAGCGGGGCATGCGCCGCTTCCTCGAGCGATCCGTGATGCCGACCAAGCTGGCTGCCGACCCCGAGGGCTGGGCCAAGGCGTCGCCGCTCGACCGCATCACGCCCGACGATCCGCCGTTCTTCGTCATCCACGGCCACAACGACACGCTCGTGCCGGTCGCCGAGGCCCACTACTTCGTCGAGAAACTGCGCGCCGTGTCTCGCGAACCGGTCGTCTACGCCGAGCTGCCCGGCGCCCAGCACGCGTTCGACGTGTTCCCGTCGGTCCGCACGGCCCACATCATCCGGGCCATAGAGCGCTACGTCGACTACATGTACACCCGGTACCGCCACCGTGAGCGGACCGATCGGGAGGTTGTTGCTTGATGAGGGTGATCGTCGACCGGGACCTGTGCGAGAGCAACGGGGTCTGCGAGGGGCTGGTGCCCGACGTCTTCCGCATCAACGACGACGACGAGCTCGACATCCTCCAGGAGCACCCCGACGAGTCGTTGCGGGCCAAGGTGATGGACGCCGTCCGTTCGTGCCCGAAGCAGGCGCTCTCCGTCGAAGAGGACTAGCGACGGCCGTCTGGCTAAAGTAGAACGCGTTCTATGTCTGACGACGGCGGCGCGTTGCTCGAAAAGCTGCGGGGCCTGGTGGGGAAGCCCGCCGGTGCGCCGTTCCGGGCGTGGGACGAAGTCAACCAGCCGATGATCCGCCATTGGTGCGACGCCGTCGGCGACACCAACCCGATCTACACCGACCCGTCCGCGGCGGCTGCCTCGGTACACGGCCAGGTCGTCGCCCCGCCCACCATGCTGCAGGCGTGGACGATGCGGGGGCTCGTCCCGCCGCCATCCGAGGGCGGCGGCGCGCAGGCCGAGCTCATGGGCCTCCTCGACGCAGCCGGGTTCACGTCGGTCGTCGCCACCAACTGCGAGCAGGAGTACGAGCGGTACCTCCATCTCGGCGACGACCTCACGGCCGAGCAGGTCATCGAGGACGTGTCGCCGGAGAAGAAGACGGGCCTCGGTGTGGGCCACTTCGTCACCACGCGCACCGAATTCCGGGACCAGAATGGCGAGCTCGTCGCCACGATGCGGTTCCGCATCCTGAAGTTCAGGCCGCCCGAGAAGACGGAGCCGAAAGCGCCTCGGCCGGTGCCGCCGCGCAACCAGGACAACGCCTTCTTCTGGGAGGGTGTCGACCGCGGCGAGCTGTTGATCCAACGGTGCTCGGCGTGCGGTCAGCTGCGTCACCCGCCACGGCCGATGTGCCCCAACTGCCAGGCCCTCGAGTGGGACACCGTGCAATCGAGCGGCAAGGGCGAGGTCTTCAGCTTCATCATCCCGCACTATCCGCAGGTGCCGTTCTTCGACTACCCGTACGTCGTCGCCGTGATCGCGCTCGAGGAGGGGACGCGGCTGATCTCCAACGTGATCGACATCGACCCCCACGCCGTCGAAGTCGGGATGCCGGTCGAGGTCAAGTTCGTGAAGGTCCACGACGAGCTGACGCTCCCGCTGTTCGCACCGGTGTCCGCGTGAAGTCACTGACCTACGCCGACGTCAACGAGGGCGACGAGCTGCCCCCGCTCGACGTGCCGATCACGCGCACGGCGATCGTCGCCGGCGCCATCGCCTCGCGCGACTACCAGGACGTCCACCACGACGCCGAGCTGGCCAAGGCGCGCGGGTCGAAGGACATCTTCATGAACATCCTCACGACCAACGGGTGGGTGGGCCGCTTCGTCACCGACTGGGCCGGCCCCAGCGCCATTCTGAAGAAGGTCGCCATCCGCCTCGGCGCCCCGAACTATCCCGACGACACCATGCTGATGACCGGTCGGGTCAAGTCCAAGAGCGACGACGGCCTGATCGAAGTCGAGATCAAGGGCGAGAACAGCCTGGGTGACCACGTCGTTGGCACGGTGTCGTTGGTGCTTCCCTCGTGACGGCGAACGGCAGCGGGCTCGCCGGTAAGGCCGCCATCGTCGGCATCGGGGCCACCGAGTTCTCCAAGGACTCGGGACGCACGGAGCTTCGGCTGGCGACCGAGGCCGTGAAGATGGCGCTCGACGACGCCGGGCTGGCCCCGTCGGATGTCGACGGCATGGTGACGTTCACCATGGACAGCAACGACGAGATCGAGATCGCCCGCAGCGTCGGCATCGGGGACCTGACCTACTTCAGCCGCATCCACCACGGCGGGGGAGCGGCATGCGGCACGGTCCACTCCGCGGCCATGGCCGTGGCGACCGGTGCGGCCGAGGTCGTCGTGACCTACCGGGCCCTGAACGGCCGGTCGTGGAGCCGCTTCGGCGCCGGGGTCCAGCGCCGGCAGCCCATCCCGAACGCCGACGGCGTCCACTACGGCTGGCTGGTGCCATTCGGGCTGCTGACTCCGGCCCAGTGGGTCGCCATGTTCGCCCGCCGCTACATGCACGCCTACGGCGCGACCAGTGCCGACTTCGGCACCGTCGCCGTCGCCGACCGCCGCCACGCGGCCAACAACCCCAACGCCTGGTTCTACGAGCAGCCCATCACCCTCGAGGACCACCAGGCCTCGCGCTGGATCGTCGAGCCGCTGCACCTGCTCGACTGCTGTCAGGAGAGCGACGGCGCCGTGGCCCAGATCGTCACGACCGTCGAGCGGGCGCGGGACCTCAAGCAGCCGCCGGTCGTCATCGCCGCCGCCGCCCAGGGCGCGGGTCGCGACCAGGAGTCGATGACCAGCTACTACCGCGACGACATGACCGGACTGCCGGAGATGGGCGTCGTCGCCCGCCAGCTCTGGGCCCAGTCGGGCCTGAAGACCGACGACATCAGGACCGCGGTGCTCTACGACCACTTCACGCCGTTCGTGCTGGCCCAGCTCGAGGAGTTCGGGTTCTGCGGCCGCGGCGAGGCCAAAGACTTCATCGCGGGCGGTGCCATCGAGGTCGGCGGACGACTGCCGGTCAACACCAACGGCGGTCAGTTGGGCGAGGCCTACGTCCACGGCATGAACGGCATCAGCGAGGGCGTGCGCCAGGTGCGGGGCACGTCGGTCAACCAGGTCGAAGGTGACGGCGCGGTACTCGTCACCGCCGGGACAGGCGTGCCGACGAGCGGCCTGATCCTCACGTCGGACAACTAGCGCCATGCGTCTGGTCTTCACGCCCGAGCAGATCGCCTTGCGCGACGAGCTGCGCGAGTACTTCAAGAACCTGCTGCCGCCCGAGGTCGCCGCCCAGATCCACTTCGGTGAGTCCGGGGGCGAGATGTACCGCAAGGTCATCCGCCAGATGGGCAAGGACGGCTGGCTCGGCATCGGCTGGCCCAAGGAGTACGGCGGCCAGGGCCGCTCGCCGGTCGACCAATTCATCTTCTTCGACGAGGCCGTGCGCGCCGGCGCCCCAGTTCCGCTGGTGACGCTCAACACCGTCGGCCCCACGCTCATGGCGTTCGGCACCGACGAGCAGAAGGAGCGTTTCCTGCCGGCGATCCTGGGCGGCGAGTGCCACTTCGCTATCGGCTACACGGAGCCGGGCGCTGGCACCGACCTGGCTTCGCTGCGCACGCGTGCGGTCCGCGATGGCGACGAGTACGTCGTCAACGGCAACAAGGTCTTCACTACCGGCGCCCATGACGCCGACTTCATCTGGCTCGCCTGCCGCACCGATCCCGACGCACCCAAGCACAAGGGCATCTCGATCCTGCTGGTCGACACCAAGCTGCCCGGCTACAAGGTCACGCCGATCATCACCGTCGCCGACGGCCGCACCAACGCCACCTACTTCGACGACGTGCGAGTGCCGGCGACGATGCTCGTCGGCGGCGAGAACAACGGCTGGAAGATGATCACCACCCAGCTCAACCACGAGCGCGTCGCCCTCTCGCCGCCCGGACGTCTCCAGCGCCGGGCCGACCTGGTCCGCACGTGGGCGCAGGAGACGCGGCTTCCCGACGGCCGGCGCGTCATCGACGAGGAGTGGGTGCAGGTCGCCTTTGCCCGCGTGCACGCCAAGCTCGAGGCCAACCGTCTGATGAGCCTGCAGGTCGTGTCCGAGATGGAGCACGGCCAGGTCAACCCGGCGGACGCCTCGTCGGTGAAGGTCTACGGCAGCGAGGTCTCCATCGAGATCTACGGCCTGCTCTCCCAGATCCTCGGCGCCCAGGGCTATCTCGAGGCGGACTCGCCGGGCGCGGTCGTGAAGGGCGAGATCGAGAAGTCCTGCCGCCAGGCGCTCGTCAACACCTTCGGCGGCGGCGTCAACGAGGTCCAGCGCGAGATCATCGCTATGGCCGGCCTCAAGATGCCCCGGGCCCAGCGCTGAGCAAAGTGGAACAGGTTCTACATTCGGAGTAGCGTGCCGGCATGGCTGAACCGGTGATCGTCGAAGCGGCGCGGACCCCTATCGGCAAGCGCAACGGCTGGCTGTCGGGGCTGCATCCGACTGAGCTGCTGTCCGCGGCGCAGATCGAGGTGGTGAAGCGGGCCGGCATCGACCCGGGGGACGTCGAGCAGATCGTCGGCGGGTGCGTCACCCAGGCGGGGGAGCAGGGTGCCAACGTCACCCGCAACGCCTGGCTGTCGGCCGGCTACCCGTTCGAGGTGGCGGCGACCACCGTCGACTGCCAGTGCGGATCGGCGCAGCAGGCCAACCACCTGATCGCCGGGCTGATCGCCGCCGACGCCATCGACATCGGCATCGGCTGCGGCGTGGAGGCCATGAGCCGGGTGGGCCTCGGCGCCAACGTGCTCAACGGCCCCGGCTCGCCGCGGATCGAGAGCTTCGCGTACGACTCGCCCGACCAGTTCACGGCTGCCGAGCGCATCGCCCAGAAGCGCGGGATCACCCGCCAGGACGTCGACGAGTTCGCCCTGAGCTCGCAGCAGAAGGCGGCCCGGGCGTGGGAAGAGGGCCGCTTCGAGCGCGAGGTCATCCCGATGGAGGTCGAGGGAGAGGTCGTCCGCAAGGACCAGGGTCTGCGCGAGACCAGCATCGAGTCGCTCGGCAAGCTCAACCCGGTGCTGCCCGACGGCATTCACACGGCGGGCAACAGCTCCCAGATCTCCGACGGCGCGGCGGCGGTGCTGTGGATGTCTTCCGACAAGGCCAAGCAGCTCGGGCTCAAGCCCCGCGCCCGGGTCCTCGCTCAGGCCCTCGTCGGGTCCGACCCGTACTTCCTGCTCGACGGTCCGCCGGAGGCGACCGAGCGCGTGCTCAAGAAGGCGGGCATGTCGAAGAACGACATCGACATTTTCGAGGTCAACGAGGCCTTCGCTTCGGTGGCCCTGTCGTGGTCGCGGGTCATCGAACCCGACATGGACAAGGTCAACGTCAACGGCGGCGCCATCGCCCTCGGCCATCCGGTCGGCGCCACGGGCAGCCGTCTCATCACTACTGCTCTCCACGAGCTCGAGCGCACCGACAAGAGCACGGCGCTGATCTCCATGTGCTGCGGCGGCGCACTCGCCACCGGCACGATCATCGAACGGATTTAGGACCGGCCCGCGTGGCCCAGGCGGCAGCCGAATCCAAGCGAGCCCGCAACCAGGCCGCGCGACGCGAGCGTGTCATCGCCGCTGCTGTCGACCTGGCGTCCGATGGCGGCTACGACGCCGTGCAGATGCGCGACGTCGCCGCCCAAGCCGACGTCGCACTCGGCACCCTGTACCGCTACTTCCCGTCCAAAGATCACTTGCTGATCGCGGCCCTGGCCGAGCAGGTGTCGAGCCTTCAGCGCCGTCTCTTGCAGAAGCCACCGCGTGGGACGAACGCCGCCGACCGGGTCGTCGACGTGCTGCGCCGGGCGTGCCGGGCGCTCGAGCGCGAGCCGCAGCTGACGGCAGCGCTCGTCACCGCTCTGTCGTCCGCCGACCCGTCGGTCGCCGAGGCCAAGCAGGAGGTCAACGACATCCTGGCTTCGGTTATCGAGAACGCCGCAGACCACGACGCCCTCGCGCAGCGCGAGGGCGTCGTCAGAGTGTTGAGCCACGTGTGGTTCGCAGCGCTTGTGTCGTGGGTCGGCGGGATGGCTCCCACGGGTCAGATGGGCGATGACCTCGACATCACCGCCCACCTGATCCTGGATCGCTAGGAGCTACTTCTGACCTCCGGGCGCACTGCCGTTGTTGTCGCCGGAGCGCTGGCCCACCATCAGGGCGTTGCCGTCCTTGCTGAGCACGAGCGTCTGGTTCCCGGTCTGCAGTTGGGAGGCGTCCTTGACGCCGCGGTAGCGGGTGGTGCTGGTGAGCTTGACGCTCACCTTCTTGCCGTCGGGGCGGGTGATGGTGAGGGTGTTGTCGGACACGCCGTCCTCGGTACCCCGGTCATAGGTGACGTTCTGGAAGCCGTCCTTGCCCCGGACGACGAGGTCGCCGTGGACGACGCGGCGCAGGATGCCGCCGGCCTGACCGGTCCGCCTCGCCTTGCCTTGCGCAGCGGGTGCCTGCTGCCCGGACGGGGCCGTCGTCGGAGCGGATGGGGACGTGTCGTTGGTTTGGGCCCACGCGTAGGCGCCGCCGCCAAAGAGGGCGCCGACGAGCACGAGGACTGCGAGGTTTCGCTTGAGCATTGCTTCGATCTCCTGGTGGATGTGAGGTGACAATCCGAGTGTCGGGCAACCCCTTGAGCAGGATGTCAGCCGCGTGTGAGGAATCTGTAAGGGGCTGTACCCTTCGGGTCTCGGGGGGCGGGCGCCGAACCGGGCAGGCGTTAAGGGGGCAAAGGGTGCGCTCGACGAAGTTGGCGGCGATTGCGATCGCCATGATGTTGGTGAGCGCCGGGTGTGGCGCGCGGCTGACCAAGGCCCAGTTGGCGAAGGCCGCGGCCGGTGGTGGCCAGAGCGTGAGCGCCAGCGGGGCGGGCTCACAAGACACGGGCGCCGCAGCCGGCACCGATCAGTCCGGTGGCGCGGCAGGCGGCGCCACGTCGGGGGCCGGTGGCGGCACCAACGCCGCGGGCGGCGGGTCGACGAAGTCGGCGGCCGGCGGCACCCAGGCTGCGGGCGGCGCAGGCTCGTGTGCGTCCCAGGGTGGCAACACCGACGTCGGGGTCACCAGCAACAGCATCACGCTGGCGAACGTCTCGCTGTTGACCGGCCCGGTCCCCGGCCTGTTCAAGGGAGCCAAGGACGGCACCCAGGCCTTCTTCAACTACATGAACTCACAAGGCGGCGTGTGCGGACGGCAGCTCAAGCTCGACGCCCGTGACGACCAGTTCGACGTCAACCAGAATAAGGCGCAGTACGAGGACGCCATCAGCAAGGACTTCGGGTTCGTCGGCTCCTTCTCGGTCGTCGACCAGGGCGGGTCGTCGGCGCTGCAGGCCCACCCCGACGTCCCCGACGTGGCGTACGCCCTCTCGCATGAGCACTCCAACCTGCCGAACAACTTCTCGCCGCAGCCGCTCCCGGCGGGCTGGCGGCTGGGTTCGCTGAACTACTTCAAGGCCAAGTTCGGCCCCGACGTCATCTCCCACATGGCGATCCTCATCGAGGACGCGCAGTCGGCCAAGGATGCGGCCGCCGGCGAGCAGAAAGCGGCCGAATCGGTCGGCTACAAGTTCGTGTACAGCCGGGTCGTCGAGCCCACCGAGGCCAACTTCACCTCCGACGTCGTCTCCATGCAGCAGAAGGGCGTCAAGGGGATCATGATGACCGGCGAGGTCGGCGCCTTCGTCCGAGTGGCAAAGGCGATGAAGCAGCAGAATTTCTCGGTGCCGTTCGCCAACTGGGGCGCCAACGCCTACGACCCGGCGTTCGTCACGTCGGACGCGGCACCGGCCACCAACGGGTCGATCATCGACCAGCAGCTGGCGATGTTCCAGGGTGAGGACGCCATTCCCGAGGTCCAGCTGTTCAACAAGTGGCTGAAGCAGGTGGGCGGCAAGCCCGACATCTTCGCCGCCTTCGGATGGGAGTCGGCGCGGCTGTTCGTGCAGGCCCTGACCGCGGCCGGTCCCAAGCCGACGCGGGCCAACGTCATGGCCCAGCTCAAGGGGATCGACAACTTCGACGGCAACGGGATGCTGGCGCCCGCGGGCCCGGCGTCGAAGCGGCCACCGACGTGCTTCATCGTCATCAACGTGCAGAACGGCAAGTTCGTGCGGGCCGATCCACCATCGGGTTACATCTGCAACCAGGGCGACTACTTCCACGCGTAGGGAAGGGGGCGGCGCGTGACTGAGTTCCTCGCATTCACGATTACCGGCATCGTCACCGGCGCCATCTACGCGGTCGCGGCCAGCGGCCTGGTCGTCACCTACACGACGTCGGGCATCTTCAACTTCGCCCACGGCGCCATCGGCATGGTGATGGCGTTCCTCTACTGGCAGCTGCGGGTGCACTTCCACTGGCCGGCGCCGATCGCCCTGTTCGTCGTCCTGTTCGTGTTGGCGCCGCTGTTCGGGGCGCTCATCGAGCGCGTCCTGATGCGAAACGTCCGAGGCTCGGACACCGGCGTCGCCCTCATGGTCACCCTCGGCCTGCTGCTCACACTCATGGGCGTCGCCTTCTGGCGGTTCAAGCAGACTGAGCCCCGTGCGCTGCCGGAGTTCTTCGCCGGCAACAGCGTGCGCATCTTCAGCGTCAACGTGAGTTGGCACGAGCTGATCTCGATCGCCGTCGCCATCGCTGTTGCCGCCTTCCTTCGGGTCCTTCTGTACCGCACCCGCACCGGCGTCGCCATGCGCGCCGTCGTCGACGACCGCGACCTCACCGCCCTCAACGGCGGCCGCCCGTCGCGGGTGTCGGCGCTGAGCTGGGCCCTGGGGTCGATGCTGGCTGCCTTGGCCGGGATTCTCCTGGCGCCGAAGCTGAGTCTCAACGTTCTCGCCCTGACGTTCCTCGTCATCGATGCCTACGCGGCAGCCATCGTGGGTCAGCTGAAGAATCTGCCTTTGACGTTCGCGGGCGCCGTGGCCTTGGGCCTGGGGGAGGCCTATGCCGTCGGCTACCTGCCGACGAGTGGGTTCCTCTCGCACATCAAACCGAGCCTGCCGATGCTGTTCCTCTTCGCGGTGTTGCTGTTCCTGCCGCAGGTGCGGCTGCGGGTCGGGCGAGTGGTCGGCGGCCGGTCGGTGCGCGTGCCGAGCTGGCGTGAGGTCGGCCTTGCCGGCGTCGGACTCGTGGTCGCGTCCTGGATCCTGGCCAGCATCCTCAAGGGTCCAGACCTGGCGTCGATGGGCCAGGGCCTCGCCTTGGGCATCATCATGCTGTCCCTGGTGCTCCTGGCCGGATACGGCGGGCAGACGTCGCTGTGCCAGATGACGTTCGTCGGCATCGGTGCCGTCGTCGCCTCGAAGATCTCGCACGGCTCATCGCCCATCGGGATCCTCGCCGCCGCGGGCGCGGCAGGTCTGGTCGGCGCCATCATCTCGCTCCCGGCCCTACGGCTCACCGGTCTCTATCTGGCGCTGTCGACACTGGCGTTCGCGGTGCTGGCCGACAACCTGTTCTTCCTGCAGGTCTTCGGCGGCGGTGGCGGCAACGTCTTCCGTCGGCTGAGCCTGCTTGGGATCTCCTTCGACGGTCAGGTGGCGTTCACCGTGCTCCTGTCGGTCGTGTTCGTGCTGATGGCCGCCTTCGTTCTGGCTATACGCCGCGGCCCATTCGGCCGTCTGCTGTCTGCAATGAAGGACAGTCCCGCCGCGTGCGCAACGCTCGGATTGGACCTGACGCGGACGAAGGTCGGTGTGTTCGCTCTGTCGGCGGCCATGGCCGGCGTGGGCGGGGCATTCTTCGGCGGCCTGCGCGGCAGCATCGGCTCGTTGGACTTCTATTACATCCAGAGCCTCGTCTTGCTGCTGATGGTCACCATCGGCGGGATCATGACCGTCTCCGGCGCCTTCCTTGGCGGACTCTTTCTCGGGCCGGGCTTCTACCTGCTCGGCAAGGTCATCCACATCGACGGCCTCACGTTCCTTCTCGCCGGGCTGGGCGCCATGACCATCGCCCGTAGCCCGAACGGCATCGTCGGTCAGATCAGCGCTGCGGTCGACCGGTTCCGCAAGCAGCCGGTGCGAGAAGACGACATCGTGGAGGTCGAAGTCACACAGGAGGTGGAAGGCATTGTCGCTCCTGTCGGTTGAGGAGGTCAGCGTTCGCTTCGGCGGCGTCATGGCCCTGCAGGACGTTGAGCTGACGGCCGATCCGGGTCGTGTCACCGGGCTCATCGGGCCGAACGGCGCTGGCAAGACGACACTGTTCAACGTCATCACTGGGCTCCAGGAGCCGACGAACGGCCGGGTCAAGATCGACGACCAGGACGTCTCGGGTCTCAAGGCCCACCAGCGAGCTCGCATGGGGTTGGCCCGCACCTTCCAGCGCCTCGAGGTGTTCGGTTCCCTGACGGCACGCGAGAACGTGCTCGTCGCTGCCGAGATCCGCCGGCGCTGGTCGAAGGACGGGTCGAACCCCAAGGAGGTCGCCGAGGCCGTCCTCGAGCGGGTCGGCATCACCAGTGCCGCCAACGAGCGCGTCGACGCCATGCCGACCGGCCTGGCGCGCCTCGTCGAGCTGGCCCGCGCCCTGGCCGCCAACCCTCGCCTCCTGCTGCTCGACGAGCCCGGCTCCGGCCTCGACACCCAGGAGACGGAAGCGTTCGGCGACCTGCTGCTCGAGCTCGCCAACGAAGGCTTGGCGATCCTGCTCGTCGAGCACGACGTCGAGCTCGTCATGCGTGTGTGCCAGTTGATCCACGTCCTCGACTTCGGCAAGAAGATCGCCGAGGGGCCGCCGTCGAAGATCAAGGCCGACCCTCGTGTACAAGCGGCCTATCTCGGTGCGGACGAAGACGCGGCTCCCGAAGAAGAAGTGGTGCCTGGCTGATATGGCCCCCGCGCTCGAGCTCCGCGACCTGCACGCCGCCTACGGGCGCATCGAGGTCCTCCACGGCGTCGACCTCGTCGTCCCCGAGGCCAGTGTGTTCGCCCTGCTCGGGCCAAACGGCGCGGGCAAGACGACGACGCTGAAGACGGTCGACGGACGCCTGCGTCCCACGCGCGGGTGCGTTCACGTCGCCGGCACCCACGTCAACGGGGCGGCCAGCGATGCCCTGGCTCGGGCAGGCGTCGTGAGCATCCCCGAAGGGCGCGGGGTCTTCCCGAACCTGACTGTCGGCGAGAACCTGCGGATGATGACCTACGCGGGGACGTCCGAGAACGAGGTCGAGGAGATCGCCTACGGCCGCTTCCCGATCCTGGGCGAGCGCCGCAGGCAGCTGGCGGGCACCCTCTCGGGCGGTCAGCAGCAGATGCTGGCGATGGCGCGGGCCCTCAGCTCGGACCCGTCGCTGCTGCTCGTCGACGAGCTGTCGATGGGCCTGGCCCCGCTGATCGTCGCCGAGCTCTACGAGGTCCTGGGCCAGCTCGCCGCCGAGGGCGTCGCCATCCTGCTGGTAGAGCAGTTCGCCCGCACGGCGCTGGCGATCGCGGACTACGCGGCAATCATGGTGCAAGGTCGGGTTCAGCATGTGGGTCAGCCTGCCGATCTGGCAGATGTGGTGTCTGAGGCCTATTTGGGCGGTGCGGCATGAGGCGGCGGCGCGCCCGCGTTGCCCTCGTGGCGGCCCTCGCCCTGCTGTTCATCGGTTCGTCGACGGCGGTGTTGGCCCAGACCTCCGACGGCGGTACGCCTCTCGGGGGCTACAAGCTCGACGCCCGAGCCCAGGCGATCAACGTCCTCCACGACAGCCCGACCTTCCCGTCGCCCACCCACCCCGACTTCGACGGCAGCGTCCCCGCCGCCCAGAGCACGACTGACACCGGACCCATCGGCCACGGGCTGGCGGCCATCTTCTGGCCCGGGCCCCTCGGGGGGAATTTCGGATCCGCCCTCAACCAGATCAACCAGGTCTGCGCCCCCGTCCTGCCCGTCCCTGGGCTTCCGCCCGTGTGTGTGCCGACACCGCAGCAGCTCAAGGACCACAGCTCACAGTTCAACGACCCGATCCGCGCCGAGACCTTCTATCCGCAGGCCCCGCAGAACGCCGACAACGGCAGCATCCCCGGCGTCACCATGAAGTCGCAGATCACCGACAACGGCAAGAAGGTCGAGTCGTTCGGCGCGCTGGACGGATTCGGCTCCGCCGGTGTCGGCATCGCCGCCAGCCTCACGGCCAAGACCACCAACACGCTCACCGACACCACAGGCACGTCGGAGGCGACCAGCGAGGCCGACAACTTGGTGCTGGGTGGTGGGATGGTGACGATCGGTCGGGTGTTCAGCACGGCAAAGATCACCACCGACGGCAGCAAGGCGACGGCTGACGCGCACACGACGATCGACGGGCTCAAGATCGCCGGCCAAGGAGCCACGGTCGACGACCAGGGCGTCCACATCGCGGGACAGTCCAACCCTCTGCACAAGCAGATCAACCAGGCTGTCGCCCAGGCCCTGGCCAAGTCGGGCCTGACGATCAAGCTCGTCCAGAACGAGAACTCGATCGACGGCGCCACCGGCTCGGTCACGGCGGGAGCCCTTGTCATCCAGTACGAGGACGACAAGGACCAGCTGGTCAAGGGCGGCATCCAGAACTCCTTCACCATCTCGCTGGGCGGGGCGACGGCGTCCGTCGATTCCTCTCAGGGGTCGAACAGTGACCTTGGTGAGGCGCCGGCGGAAGCGGCGCCCACCGATACTGGCGGCGACAACACCGCGGTCGCTGGCCTCGAGATCCCGCCCGCCGGGCTGGGCAGCGTCGCCACGCCACCGTCGGCCCTGCCGAGGTCGACTCGCCGCGCGTCGGTGAGCCAGCCCTTCCGGCCCATCCTGAATTCGTTCGGCCTAGCGTGGGGCCTCGTGCTCTTCGCTGTCATTGCCGCTCTCGGCCTCGGTTTCGGCCTGCGTCGCGTCACCGACGACGTGTTCGCCGAGGCCCCGGCGGCGGCCGCCTGCCCGCTCGAGGAGCCGAAGAGATGACCGATGTAGCGAGCATTCCCGCCACCGAGCCGTCGACCAACGGCGCCGGGTCCCGTCAGGACCGCCTGGCCGCGGCGGTGAAGGGCATGCGCACGCGCCAGTCGTTGTCGGCCATTCCAGTCGACCGCTGGGTGCTGATCGCCGGGGCGATCATGGTGCCGCTCGGCGTCGCCTTCATCATCCTCGCCTGGTACGGCGCCTCGCATAAGGCGCTGATCATCCAGCAGTTCCCGTACCTCATCTCGGGCGGTGTCCTCGGCCTCGGACTGATGTTCACCGGCGGGCTGGCGTACTTCGGTTACTGGGTCACGCGTCTCGTCCAGGAGAACCGCACGAACACGCGCGAGCTGATCGCGGCCATCGACCGCCTCGGGATGATCGACGGAGACGGCGCCGGCGCCGCGGCCAGCGGAGGTCGGGCGGCCAACGGCATGCTGGTCGCGACAGCGACCGGCACCATGCTCCACCGCCCCGACTGTGCGGTCGTCGCCAACCGACCCGGTACCCGCCGAGTCAAGGCCGGCACCGCGGGCTACGAGCTCTGCAAGATCTGCGAGCCCGACGTCGACCTGACCTGACCGTGAGTCGCTACAGCACCGCGACTGTCAACGGCTCGAAGGCGGAAACCGGGGCGGTGACGCCGCGGAGCGAGACCTCGCCGACGGCCGTCCAGTGCCGGGATTCGGCCGCTGCGGCCGAGATCGCTCCGTCGGCGGCGAGCACGCGAGACGGCCGCCGCTTGGCCTCGTCGGCGAGGCGGGCCGCCGTGTTCACCGGACGGCCGACGACCGTGTACTCGTAGCGCTCCTCGGCGCCAACGTTGCCGGCCACGAGCTCGCCGCTGGCGATCCCGATCCCGGCGTCGGCAATCGGAATCAGTGCCTCGTGGAGCGCCCGGGCCGCACGCAAGGCTCGGGCCGCGTGGTCGGGCTGGGCGGCCGGCGTCCCGAACACACACAGGGCGCCGTCGCCCTCGAACTTGTTCACCCAACCGCCCTCGACACCGACGGTCGCCACGACGGCGGCGAAGAACCGGTTGAGCAGGTCGACGACCTCGTCGGCGGTGTAAGCCTCGGCCAGGGCGGTGGAGCCCACGATGTCGACGAAGAAGACCGTTGCCTCGCGCTGCTCTCCGCCGAGGGCGGCGCCTTCTTCGATGGCCCGCCGGGCGACGTCGGCCCCGACGTGCCGACCGAAGAGGTCCTGCAGGATCACCCGCTCCCGCAGCCCGGCGACCATCTCGTTGAAACCGACCTTCACGGCGCCAACCTCGCCGGCGTCGTCGATCGGCAGCTCGACGGAGAGGTCCCCCTCACGGACGAGCGCCAGCCCTCGGCGAACCTCTTGCATCGGTTCGGCGAGTGACCGCGCCGCGGCCCGCATGGTGAGGAATCCGGCGACCAGCCCGACACACGCAAGGAAGCCAAAGGTGATCGTCACGACCTGCTTGTCGCCGAGCAGGTGGCTGCTGTCGAGTCCCCCGGGACTGACCAGGACGAATACGAGCGGGATCCCCGAGCCCAGACCCCATGCCACGAGCAGCCGCGTCTGGATGCCGGCGGTGCGCGTACGAGGCAGCTCCGAACCCGCGAAAGCGCGGATAAAGATCGGTCGCAGGCGCCGTTCGGCCAGCAGGTAGATCAGGGCGGCGGTGGCCAGCCACGTCATGAACACGCCGATGAACGTGCCGATGCCGCCCTGTACCCCGAGCGGGCTCCACGAGTTGAACACCAGGTTGTAGCTGGCGATGATCGACCAATAGGGGAGCGCGAAGATCGCCGCCAAAGCAGGGAGGCGCACGACTGCCTGTTGCTCCTCCTCGGTCGGTGGGCGCGCCTCGTCGAGCCACTGCAGGGCCGGCAGGAGGGCGGCCTGGGCCCGCCGCCACGCGAGTGGGCTGATGGCGAGCAGCCAGATGACGCCGGTGGGCAGATCGATGAGAATCGTCTCGAGCCGAGACCGACCGGCGAAGCTCTCCGGGGGAGCGACGAGGAGGGTCAAGCCACCGGCGACGAGGAACACGCCGGTCACGGCCAGCACGTGCCGTACCGAAACCGGCGCGCCGAGGAGACGGGAAACACGCCGGGTCGTGAGCGTGAGGAGGACGGCGATGACGGCAAGCGAGCCGCTCACGACGGCGATCGTCGGTGGCGACCATGTCCGGGAGCCCGAGGGGCGGATGAGGTCTGCGTACGCCTCGCCGAGCAGCGACGCGGTTGCGTTGACGGCGAGCACCGTGACCATGACCCTCGCCAGCAGCTGCCGACTCTCGCTGCCCCCCGTCCCCCCGGGCATGGGCCAATTGTGCTCTACGCGCCCCGCCGGCGCACCTCTATTTGCCCTTGAAGTTGGGGGTGCGCTTCTCGCTGAAGGCCTTGGGGCCCTCCTGGGCGTCCTCGGTCATGAAGATGGGCTGGCCGATCTCGAGCTCGCGCTTGAGGCCGTCGAGCTCGGACATGCCTTCGGTCTCGTTCACCGACTGCTTGATGGCCTTGATCGACAGGGGTCCGTTGGCGGCGATGACGTCGGCGACGGCCTTCGCCTCCTTGACCGCCGTGCCGTCGGGAACGACGCGGGTGATGAGTCCGATGCGCTCGGCTTCCTCGGCGGGGACGTGGCGGCCGGTCAGCAGGATGTCCATGGCCTTGGCGTGGGGAATCTGACGGCGCAGGCGGACCGTCGAGCCGCCGAGCGGGAAGAGCCCCCGCTTCGCCTCGGTGACGCCGAAGATGGCGCCCTCGCCGGCGATACGGATGTCGGTGGCCTGGAGGATCTCGGTGCCGCCCGCGACGGCGTAGCCCTCCACCGCCGCGATCAGCGGCTTCGACGGGTAGTGGTGGCGGAGCAGTGCCTTCCAGTGGAGGTCGGGGTCCTCCTGGAAGCGGTGGCTGTAGGGGTTCTCCTGCGGTCCGGCCGCGAACGCCTTCAGGTCCATGCCGGTGCAGAAGTCGCCGCCGGCCCCGGTGAGGATGGCGACGCGCAGGTTGTCGTCCTCCTCGAGCTCCTGCCAGGCGTCGGCCATCATCACCAGCATCTCGGGCGACAGGGCGTTCTTCCGCTCGGGCCGGTTCATGGTGAGGGTGATCACGTGGCCGTCGCGTTCGACAAGGAGGTCCGTCATGGTGCGACTCTATGTACATGCATCCGCTGGAGTCCCTGTCTGCAGATGAGATCAAGACGGCCGCCGCCATCGTCAAGGACGGTGGCGAGCTGGGCGAGCACGGGCGTTTCTCGAGCATCACGCTGCTCGAGCCGCCGAAGGATGCGAGCACCGCAGACCGCGACGCAGTGGCGCTCGTGTACGACCGGGCGTCGGGTGCGGCGTCGAGCGTCGTGGTGTCGTTGACGAAGGGAGCGGTGGTGTCGTCGACACCGATCCCGGGGTCGCAGCCTGCGTATCTGCTCGAGGAGATGGCCGAGTGCATCGGGCTGGTGAAGACCGACCCGAGGTGGATCGAGGCCGTCCGCAAGCGCGGTGTCGAGGACCTCGACGCCGTGCAGTGCGACCCGTGGCCGGCCGGCAACTTCGGCGATCCCGACGAGGACGGGCGGCGCCTGTTGCGGGTCGTCTCGTACGTGCGTCACTTCGAGGAGGACAACGGCTACGCCCATCCCATCGAGGGCGTGGTGGCGACGGTCGACGTCGGCCGCCAGGAGGTGCTGCGCGTCGAGGACCACGGCGTGATCCCGGTCCCGTCGAAGTGCTTCAACTACGCGCCGTCCCACGTCGGCCAGATGCGCACCGATCTCAAGCCGCTCGACATCACCCAGCCCGAGGGCACGAGCTTCACCGTCGACGGCAACGAGATCGCTTGGCAGAAGTGGCGGTTCCGGGTGTCGATGCACCCGCTCGACGGGCTGGTGCTGCACACCGTCACCATCGACGGCCGCTCGGTGCTGCACCGTGCCGGGCTCGGCGAGATGGTCGTGCCGTACGGCGAGACCACGCCCGGCCACCGTTGGAAGAACGCCTTCGACTCGGGCGAGCTGGGGTTGGGACGCTTCCCGTTCCTCAATTCATTGGAGCTGGGGTGTGACTGCCTCGGCGAGATCCGCTATCTCGACGCAGTTATCGCCAACGACCAGGGCGACCCGATCACGATCAACAACGCCATCTGCATCCATGAGGAGGACTACGGCATCCTCTGGAAGCACTTTGACTCGCACACGTTCACGACCGAGGTGCGCCGGTCGCGGCGCCTGGTCGTGAGCTCGATCCACACCGTCGGCAACTACGAGTACGGCTTCTACTGGTACTTCTACCTGGACGGCACCATGCAGCTGGAGGTGAAGCTCACCGGCATCCTCCAGACGATGGGCGTGGCGCCGGGGGAGACGCCCGTGCACTCGACGCTCGTCGCGCCGCAGCTCGGTGCGCCGGTTCACCAGCACCTGTTCTGCTTCCGGCTGGACTTCGACATCGACGGCGCCGAGAACTCGGTGTACGAGACCGAGCTGTCGGGCGAGCCGGTGAGCGACGACAACCCGTTCGGGAACGCCCTGCTGCCGACGGCTCGGCTGCTGCGGACAGAGTCGGAGGCCCAGCGGACGGCGGACCTTTCCAAGGGCCGGCAGTGGCGGATCGTCAATCCGGGGCGCCTCAACGCCGTCGGCCAGCCCACCGGCTACCGGCTGGTGCCGGGCGCAAGCGCCGCCGTGCTGCTGGCGTCGCCCGAGGCCGCGGTCCACCAGCGGGCGACGTTCGCCACCAAGAACCTCTGGGTCACGCCGTACGCGGCCGACGAGTCCCGCGCCGCCGGCTACCCGAACCTGTCCGCCGGCGGCGAGGGCCTGCCGTCCTACACGGCGGGCGACCGCCCGATCGAGAACACCGACGTCGTCGTCTGGTACTCGTTCGGCGTCAACCACGTCCCCCGGCCCGAGGACTGGCCGGTCATGCCCGTCGAGTACGCCGGCTTCACCCTCCAACCGGTCGGCTTCTTCGACCAGAACCCCGCCCTCGACGTCCCCCCGTCGAACGGCCACTGCTCCACCTGATCGTTCTGGTGACGATTTACGGCCGATATGGCCGTCGATCGCCACCAGAACGGAGCGGAGGGGGGAGCGGTTGGCGCGGAATTGGAACGCGTTCTAGATTGAGCGGCTAATGGCTGACCTTGGGTTCTGGGCGATCGCGGCGGACGACCCGGGGCTTCTGGCCCTGGTCGAGGCCGATGGCAGAGAGACGAAGGCGGGGGACCTGCTCGCCGCCGGCAACCAGGTGGCGAGGGGGCTGCAGGCGATGGGTCTGCAGAAGGGCGACGTGGTCGCCGCCTTGTTGCCGAACCGGCGGGAGATGGTGGAGCTCAACCTGGGCGCGACCCAGATCGGGCTGTACCTGACGCCGATCAACTATCACCTCACCGGTCCCGAGGTGGCCTACATCGTCGAGAACAGCGAAGCGAAGATCTTCGTCACCGACGAGCGCTACGCCGATGTGGCCCGCAAGGCGCTCGAGGAGCTGAGCATCGACCCCAAGGCGTTGTTCGCCGTGGGCAACATCGACGGCTTCCGCTCCTTCGACGAGCTCAAGGATCCGTCGACCGACCTGCCCGAGAACCGCACCGCGGGCGCGACCATGCACTACACGTCGGGCACCACGGGCAAGCCCAAGGGCGTGCGCCGGGCGCTGGGCGACGTCGACCCCGACACCGCCTTCGGCATGGCCAGCCTGCTGCTCAGCCTCTTCGGGATCCAGCCGAAGGAAGGCAACGTTCACCTGGTGCCGGCGCCGCTGTACCACACGGCGGCGATGACCTTCGGCATGAACTCGCTGCACATGGGCCACACCGTCGTGCTCATGGACAAGTGGGGTGCCGAGGAAACGCTGCGTCTCGGTGAGCGCTACAAGTGCACGACGTCGCACATGGTGCCGACGATGTTCCACCGCATGCTGGCGTTGCCCGAGGAGACCCGCAACAAGTACGACGTGTCGTCGTGGACGCACGTCATCCATGCCGCGGCACCGTGTCCCGTCGAGATCAAGCAGAAGATGCTCGCTTGGTGGGGCCCGACGATCTACGAGTACTACGCGGCCACCGAAGGTGGTGGCACGCTCGTCACTCCCGAGGAGTGGGTGAAGAAGCCGGGCACCGTCGGCAAGCCGTGGCCCATCTCCGAGGTGAAGATCTTCGACGACGAGGGCAACGAGATGCCGCCCAACGAAGTCGGCACCGTCTGGATGTCGATGGGGGCCGACCGCAGCTTCGAGTACTACAAGGACAAGAAGAAGACCGACGACACGTTCCGGGAGAACTTCTTCACCGTTGGCGACGCCGGCTACATCGACGAGGACGGCTTCCTGTTCCTCGTCGACCGCAAGTCCGACATGATTATCTCGGGCGGCGTGAACATCTACCCGGCCGAGATCGAAAGCGTGCTGCTGACGCACCCGAAGGTCGGCGACGCCGCCGTGTTCGGCATCCCCCACGACGACTGGGGTGAGGAAGTGAAGGCCGTGGTCGAGCCGGCGGAAGGCATCGCGCCGGGCGCCGAGCTGGCCGACGAGCTCATGGCCTTCGCCACTGAGCGCCTGGCCAAGTACAAGCTGCCCAAGACGATCGACTTCGTGCCCGAGCTTCCGCGCGACCCCAACGGCAAGCTCTACAAGCGCAAGCTGCGCGATCCCTACTGGGAAGGAAGGGAGAAGGCCATCTAGATGGCGGAATCAGACGTACTCCGGGCTCCCCATGTCATGGAGTACACGTACACCCGGAGTGTCGGCCCGGTGATCGAGCGGTTCTTCGCCGGTCTCGGCGAGCACCGGATGCAGGGCATCAAGGGCTCCGACGGCAAGGTGATCGTGCCGCCCGTCGAGTACGACCCCTTCACCGGCGAGACGCTCACCGAGTTCGTCGACGTCGGCGACGCCGGCACCGTGACCACCTGGGCGTGGGTCACCGACCCTCGCCCCGGTCAGCCCCTCGACAAGCCGTTCGCCTGGGCCCTCGTCAAGCTCGACGGCGCCGACACGGGCATGCTCCACGCCGTCGACGCCGGCGATCAGTCGAAGATGTCCACCGGCATGCGCGTGAGGGTCCGTTGGACAGACGACAACGTGCCTGACATGGGTTCCATCGCCTGCTTCGAACCGGAGGCGGGCTGATGTCCGTCACTGAAGAAGAACCCCAGGGGACGATCGTCGAGCGGCCCATCCGCCTCGACTACGACTACACGGCGGGTACCGCCCAGTCCCGCTTCCTGAAGGGCATCGCCCAGGGCAAGATCCTCGGCGAAAAGTGCCCGGTGTGTGGCAAGGTCTACGTCGGTTCCCGGGGCTCGTGCCCCACCGACGGCGTGGCCACCGAAGGCGAGATTGAGGTGCCGTCCAAGGGCACCCTCACCACCTTCTGCGTGGTCAACGTGCAGTTCGCAGGTCAGTCCGTCGAGGTGCCGTACGCCTCGGGCTACATCCTCTGCGACGGCGCCGACATCCCGCTGATGGGTCTCGTGCAGGAGGTCCCCATCGAAGAGGTGCGCATGGGCCTGCGAGTCGAGGCCGTCTGGGCCGACGAGCTCGGCCCCACCCTCAACAGCATCAAGTACTGGAAGCCCACCGGCGAGCCCGACGCCGACTACGAGACGTATAGGCACCACCTATGAGCGCCACCAGAGATATTGCCGTCGTTGCCACGGCTCAGTCGCCGGCCATCCGCAAGGACGAGCGGCGCAACGAGGTCGAGATCCTCATGCCCGTCGTGCACGACCTGCGGGAGAAGGCCGGCCTGACGCAGGAGGACATCGGCTTCACCGTCTCCGGGAGCTGTGACTACTTGCAGGGCCAGGCTTTCGCCTTCGTCACCGCCCTCGACGCCATCGGGCCGTGGCCGCCGATCGACGAGAGCCACGTCGAGATGGACGGCGCCTGGGCGCTCTACGAGGCGTGGACCCGCCTGCAGTACGGCGACATCGACACGGCCCTCGTGTACAGCTTCGGCAAGTCGTCACCGGGCGACATCCGCCGCATCCTCACCCTGCAGCTGGACCCCTACTACCTCGTGCCGCTGTGGCCGGACACGATCGCCATGGCCGCCCTGCAGGCCCGGGCGCTCCTCGATTCCGACGGCGTCACCGAGCGGGATCTGGCCGAGGTCGTCGCCCGCTCCCGAAAGAACGCCAAGGACAACCCCAACGCCCAGCTCAAGGGCGACGTCGACGTCGAGGCGCTCCTCAAGGAGCCCGAGTACCTCTCACCGCTGCGCAAGCACGACTGTCCGCCGATCACCGACGGCGCAGCCGCCGTCATCCTCGCCGCCGGCGATCGCGCACGCGAGGTCACCGACCGGCCGGCGTGGATCCGGGGGATCGACCACCGCATCGAGCCGCACTCGCTCGGTGTGCGCGACCTGACGGATTCGCCGTCGACCCGCAAGGCCGCCGAAGAGGCGGGCGTCGGCAACGGCAAGGTCGACATCGCCGAACTGCACGCCCCGTTCTCTCACCAGGAGATCATCCTGAAGCGGGCGCTCGGTCTCGGCGACGACGTGAACGTCAACCCGTCGGGCGGCGCGCTGGCGTCC
>JAFAUA010000312.1 GCA_019243595.1 Acidimicrobiia bacterium | reverse complement strand
TTCGTTTGCGCCGCGCCCGAGCGACAGACGCCTCTTCACGACGCCACCGAGACCATCGCCCACGAATGGGTGCGGCCCGTAGACATGCTCGACCGTCACACCGACGGTGGCGTCGACCTCATGCTGCCGACCCAGCGCAGCTTGCAGTGGCTCCATGAACACGACTCGACGCACGCCGTCCTCGCCGCTGCGGCGGCGGCCGCAACTCCCGAGGGCAACTACCAACGTGGCTGAACTCATCCCCGGCGTCGCCCGCGCCGTCAGTCCGCTCGTGCGCCGGGTCCTGGCGCCGAATCCGGGCGTGATGACCGGTCCCGGGACCAACACCTACCTGGTCGGTATCGACGAGATCGCCGTCATCGACCCCGGGCCCGATGACGCCGCCCACCTCGATGCGGTCGCTGCGTGTGGGGGCGACCGCATCCGGTGGATCCTCGTGACCCACACCCACGCCGACCATTCACCGGGGGCGGCCGGCCTCAAGGAGCGCACGGGTGCCACGGTCATGGGCTTCGACGAGCGCGACGAGTTCAAGCCCGACGGGACAATCGACGAAGGCTTCTGTGTGGAGGCCACCGAGTTCCGCCTGCGGGCCGTGCACACCCCCGGGCACGCGTCCAACCACCTCTGCTATCTGCTCGAGCAGGAGCGTCTGTTGTTCTCGGGCGACCACATCATGGAGGGATCGACCGTCGTCATCTCGCCGCCCGACGGAGACATGGCCGCCTACCTCGACGCCCTGCGCCGCCTCAAGAAGATGCGGATCCGGGCGATCGCTCCCGGTCACGGGCAGCTCATCGATGACCCGCTGGGCAAGATTGACGAGTACCTGACCCATCGCGACGAACGCGAAGCAGCGATCCTGCACGCCGTCGAGGACGGAGCAGGGACAGTCGACTCCGTCGTCGAGCGCGTCTACGTCGACGTGCCGGAGGCATTGCATCCCATTGCCCGTCACTCGGTGTACGCCCACCTGCTGAAGCTCAAGTCCGAAGCAAGGGTTCATGGGGAGGACCTTGACGGCGAGTGGCGCCCAGCCGTTAGGTAGGGGCGTGGCCCGATGGCGTTGAATACATATCCGTGAGTGACCGGTTGGGGAAGTCGCGTTTGGTGGGTCTCGACGAGGCCGCCACCTTGCTCGACCTCACCCCTGAAAGCGTGAGCTCGCTGGTTCTGGCGGGTTATCTCTCGGTCACGACGGATGGGACCGACGGGCCGCAGTTCGCCATCGGCGACCTCAAGGCCTTCGTCGCCCGCAACGCCGACAGCGGCGCGGGCAACCTGTTCGACACCCACGGCGAGCCTGCCGATCCGCAAGCGCTCCTCGCCGCCCTCGACGGTCGTTCTGAGGAGATGGCGCGGCGGGCGTTCGACATCTTCGCCACCGCCTTCCCCGAGGCCTCACAGTGGGGCCTGGCCGAGCGGGCCCGGTTCATCGAGCAGGCGCGCAACCGGTTCGAAGCCATCCTCGCCGTCACCGGCCAGGGCGAGGAGGTCGACGAGGCGCTCGTCGGTGACCTCGAGGAAGTGGGTGCGACGGCGGCGTCCACCGGGTCGCCCCTGCCCCAGCTGTTGGTCGTGCTTCGCATCTCGCGTGACTTGGTCGTGCAGACCGCGGTCGAGGTCGCCGAGGAACGGGGCCGCCACTGGGGCCTCGCCCTCTCGCTGCTCCTGACACGCGTGCTCCCGGCGATGGACCGGCTGATCGACGCCGTGGCGCGTGGCTATTGGCAGACCGTCGTGCGCCGCGAGGAGGAGAACCGTGCTCACTACGAGCACGTCGTGGAGCACTCGTCCGACGGCATCTTCGAGGTCGACCTCGACGGGCGCGTGATCTTCGCCAATGCCTCGCTCGCGGTCATCCTCGGTCGCCCCCTCGAGGAGTTGGGCGGGGCGGCTCTGTCGGACGTGCTCGCACCGCTCGAAGGCGCCAATGTCCTGGAGCGCCTCGCCATCGACACCGACGACAGCGACCGCACCGAGCTTGCAGTGAGCAGGCCCGACGGCGTGCGCCGCGTCCTCGAGGTGTCAACCACCGCGAGGCGCGAGGACGGCATTGCCGCCGGGTTTCAGGGCGTCGTGCGAGACGTCACCGCCCAGCGCGACCTCGAGGACTCCAAGAACGAGTTCCTCGCCCTGATCACCCACGACCTGCGTCAGCCGCTCACCGCCATCCTCGGCCTGGGCGCGACCCTTGAGACCCACGCCGACGAGCTGGCGACCGACCGCATCCAGCGCATGGGCCAGTCGGTGCGCCGCCAGGCCGAACGCATCGCCCGGCTGGCTGACGACCTGTTCGACGTCAGCCGCCTCGAGGCCCGTTCGATCGTGCTCAACGTGCGACCCGTCGAACTGGCGATGACCGTCGAGCTGGCGT
Organism: Acidimicrobiia bacterium; assembly: GCA_019243595.1. Taxonomy (GTDB): domain Bacteria; phylum Actinomycetota; class Acidimicrobiia; order Acidimicrobiales; family AC-14; genus CADDZP01. Next base: position 1,384 of record JAFAUA010000312.1, on the reverse strand, counting down.
TGGCGTCGGTGCCCGACCCGGCGTCGGTCGAGCTCCATGTCCCCGAGCACCTGACCGTGCTGGCCGACGGCCGCCGTCTCGAGCAGGCCCTCGCCAACCTCATCGAGAACGCGCTCATGCACGGCGCTGCGCCGGTGGTCGTGCAGGCGGCGGCGACCGAGCAGGAGGTCGTCCTCACCGTGCGCGATCACGGACCCGGCGTTCCCGAGTCGCTCGTCCCGACGCTCTTCTCCCGGCTGCGCACGCTCGGTCGCAGCGACCGGGACCGGGCGCGGGGGACCGGCCTCGGCCTGGCCCTCGTCAAGGGTCTCGTCGAAGCCATGGGCGGGCGCGTGGCCTATGAGCCGGCGCCGGGTGGCGGCGCGCTCTTCTCTCTCGTTCTCGCCGCGCCGCGTGCGCGGAGCTAAGCGCTGGCGCTCGGCGTCGCGCCCAGTCGCTCTTCGACAGCGTCGAGCATGCGCGCCGTGCACCCGGCCATGTCGACCGGGGGAAGCAGCTCGTCGGTGATGCGCGCTGCGACCTGCGCGAAGACCTGGCCGGCCGCGCTCTCGGGCGCCGTCGTGCTGAGGGGCCGACCGGCGTCGTTCGCTGCACTCACCGCCGGCTCGAGCGGTACCTGACCGAGCAGCGGAACGCCGATGTCGGACGCCAGCGCGGCCCCGCCGCCCTCGCCGAACAGCGCGTACTCGGTGCCGTGGTCGCACGTGAACGAGCTCATGTTCTCGATCACTCCTAGGACCTTGAGGTAGGAGCGGCGGGCCATGTCGGCGACACGCGTCGCGACCTTCTGGGCGGCGATGGCGGGCGTGGTGACGACGAGCAACTCGGTGCGCGGCAGCAGACGGCCGAGCGCCATCTGGATGTCACCGGTGCCCGGTGGCATGTCGACCAGCAGGTAGTCCATCGGCCCCCAGCCGACGTCGGTGAGGAACTGCTCGAGCGCCTTCGAAAGCATGAGTCCCCGCCACATGAGCGCCTGCTGCTCGTCTTCGACGAGGAAGCCCATGCTGACAACCTGCAACCGGCCGTTGCCGACGTTCAGCTCGTTCGGACGGATCTTGCGCTCGTTGGTGGCGCCCAACCGGCCGCTGATGCCGAGCATCCGCGGGACACTGAAGCCCCAGATGTCGGCGTCGAGCACGCCGACGTTCAGGCCGCGGGCTGCCATCGCCGTTGCCAGATTCACCGTGACGCTCGACTTACCGACGCCGCCTTTGCCGCTGGCGACGGCGATCACTCGTGTGGTCAGCGGGACCTCGGTCGGCGGCGGGTTGTCGGCCAGGCGCTTTCGCACCCGCTGCATCACCGCGCTGCGCTGCTCTTGGGTCATCTCCGCGAACGTCACGTCGATGTCGCTGACGCCCGGCAGACCGCGCACCTTCGA
>JAFAUA010000294.1 GCA_019243595.1 Acidimicrobiia bacterium | reverse complement strand
GCAACCATCCCGACGAAGTCGACGGCTTCGTGCGCCTGTTCGGACGCGGCGGCATGAACCAGGAGGGCGGCGGCGACACAGGCGCGCCCGAGGTCGCGATCAACCCCGTGCCGCGTGAGCACTACCACACCGACTGGGTCGCCGATCGCACGATGGCGTACCTCGACTCTTTGTCCAGTGACGAGCCGTGGTTCGTGTGGATGAGCTTCCCCGACCCGCACCATCCGTGGGACCCGCCGGCGTCGGAGCTCGGTCGGGTGCCGTGGCGACAGCTCGATCTGCCGGCCGGGTACCCCGGCAGCGATGAGGCCTGCCGCAAGGTCCTGGCCGAGAAGCCGCGCCACTGGCTCGGGTACTACGAGGGCACGTTCTCCAATCTCGAGGGCGGGCCGCCGCGGTTCGTGCCCGCCGAGATGAGCCACGACAAGATCCGCGAGATCAACGCCATGACCCACATCGAGAACGAGCTCGTCGACGAGGCGTGCGAGCGGGTGCTGACCCACATCGCGGCCAAGGGTTGGTCGCACCGCACCGATGTGCTGTTCACCACCGACCACGGCGAGCTGCAGGGCGACTTCGGCCTGATGTTCAAGGGGGCGTACCACGTCGAGGCGCTGATGCACATTCCGTTGGTGTGGCGTCCCGCGCCCGACGCCGACGTCGCCCCCGCCGAGATCCACGCGCCGGTCGGCCAGGTCGACATCGCCCCGACGCTGTGCGAGATCGCGGGCCTGCCGGTGCCGGAGTGGATCCAGGGTTCGGCGCTGCCGACCGATCCGCTGACCCAGGGCGCCCGGCACGAGCGGGTCATCACCGAGTGGGACTCCCAGTTCGGCCACACCGGCATCCACCTGCGCACGATGTGGCGGGACGACTGGCAGGTCACCGTCTACCTGCCGTCTAACGGCGACCACCCCGGCGCACGAGAGATGACCGAGGGCATCGCCGCGCTGGGGAAGCCCGCGGAGTCGACCATCCGCTACGACGGCACCGAGGGCGAGCTCTACAACATGGCCGAGGACCCGATGCAGTGGCACAACCTCTGGGACGACCCCTCGGCCGCGGCCATGAAGAAGGACCTGGTCGCCGACCTCATGGACAACCTCCCGCCCGTCCGGGACCCGCTCCTGCCAGTCGAGGCGCCCACCTGAGCAAATCGGCCATTTGGCCGGTAAGGAATGAATGCCCCCGCAGTTATCGTTGGTGAGGAGCAGGAGGACATCTGAAATGAAGAAGCGGGTTGCAATTGTTTCGGCGGTGGCGGGCGCGCTGATGGTCGCCGTGCCGTTCGCCGTTCACACGCCGGCGAAGGCCGCCACCGTGCCAGCCGCGTGCATCGTGGTGAACGGGCCCAACGGGGCTCACCTGCAGGTCGGCTACTCGCCCACCGGGCCCGCCGGCTGCGTCGCCCTGCCCTAGCCTTTCACTCACTCCGGCCGGTGGCTGACGGCCTCGACGTTGTTGCCGTCGGGGTCGCGGACGAACGCCCCGTAGTAGTTGGGGTGGTAGATCGCCCATTCCTGGGGCGTCCAGAGCACCTCGGCGCCTGCGGCCACGGCCGCGTCGAAGAAGGCCCGGACCATCGCCCGGTCCTTGGCCCGGAAGGCGATGTGTGACTCCCGGAAGCCCTCGCCGGTCGTCTGGGCGCCGATCCAGAAGTCGGGGATGTTGTCGACGCCGTAGCCGATGTACTGACCGAAGTCCTTGATGCGGCCGCCGCCGAGGGGTGCGAGGACGGCGTCGTAGAAGGCGGCGCTGGCTTCGGCGTCGGCGCACTGGATGGACATGTGGTCGAGCATGCGCCGAGTCTTGCGTCGGTCAGGCCAGGGGCGCACCCTCGGCCGCGGCGCGGCGGGCTCGTTCGAGGTGCGTGCGGACGGTGGCGGCGTCGATGCCGAGGATGTCGGCGACCTCCTCGCTGGTGAAGCCGAGGTGCCAGCAGAGCGCGGCACAGGCGCGCCGGCGCGGGGGCATGGCTTGGAGTGCTGAGGCCGCGGTCACGTTGGCGATGGCTCGGTCTTCGGTGGTGGCGCCGGTGGCGGGCGGGTCGACGTCGTCGAGCGGCGACTGGGGGAGTCCACCGCGGCGGCGCAGGAGGTTGAAGGCCACTCGATACACGTAGCCCGCCGGGTTGGTGCCGTTGCGGACGCGGCGCCAGTGGCCGAGGGTACGGGCGAACGCCTCCTGGGCCAGGTCCTCGGCGGCCGCGTGGTCGACGGCGCCGGTCACCCGCAGCACGCCGACGAGCTTCGGGTACTGGGCGGTGAACAGATCGACGAAGTCGTCGGACCTGGCCTCAGGGAGTTGTTCGGTCGTGGGTTCAGGTTCCCAGATCGAAACCGTCACCGCGTGGTCGGGGGCGTGGCGGGCGGCGCTTGGAGGGCGCGCACGGCGGGCTGTCCTGCCGGCGCGACCATGACGCCGCAGGCGAAGCCCATCTTCGGTCCGGGCTGGGTCACCGGCAGCGACTGCAGCACGTTGCCGTTGGCGTCGAGCGCCTCGACGACCGTGCCGTCAGGAGCCGGAACCGCCGTGCCGTGGGCGAGCACCGCGATGCCGCCGGAGGGGGCCATCTCGTCGGTTGCGCCCGACGGGAGACGCAACCGGACGTTGGCGACACCCGGTCCGGTCTGCACGATGGCGAAGATCGCGGGGGAACCCTCGGCGACGCCGAACGCGGGCACCTCGAGGTGGGAGAGAGCGTCTGCGGGCTGCTTTTCATCGATCGGATCGAAGCCTTGGCCTACGGCCGCATCGTTGGACACCTCGGCGAGGACAGACGGGCCCGCCTTGCACATCGGCGGCGCGCCGGGCGCGCAGGGCGGAGGGCCGCCGTTGACAGCCGGGCTGGGTGGCGCGGGCTTGGTCTCGGCTCCGCCGGAGCTCACTCCCGCGCCGCCGGATCCCGTCGCAGGTCCCGGCGGTTCGACGGGCATGGGCTTGGGGCAGATCGTCTGCGCCTTGCCGGTCGTCGTCGACGGCGTCGACGGTGGCGGTGTCGGCGGTGCGGGCGGATCCATCCGGTAGGCGCGGATGGTGATGCCGTCTGACGTCGTGCGGGTGAAGAGGTGTGTCGCTTTCGGCGGGCTGCCGGCCGGCTCAGCGATGGCCGATCCTGCGGCGCTTCCGCCGACCGGTCCCGCCGGCGCATTCGCCGCGGTCGGCGTGCCGCCATTCGATCCGGTGGCAATTTGCTGTCCGCCACCACCGCCGCCTTGACCGACGGCCCAGCCGGCGATTGGGCCCGCGATCAGGGCCACGGCCAGCAGTACGCCGAGGGTGCGGGTGCGGCGCCGGTGATGGCGGGCGACGATCTCCTTGAGGGCGTCGGGGCTGGCCGGTGCCCCCATGGCAGCGATGTCTTCAGCGGGCTGGCGTTCGTCCATACCCATACAAAGCCTGGCTCGCCCGAAATCGTGGACCCCGTGGCTGCGATTTTTCGTCTGGCGGTCGTGGGTGCCATATAGCGACACCTACGACCGCCAGAAGGGTTTACGGGGTGGAGGCTGTCCGCTTCAGGACGGCGGCGGCGCCCAAGGCAGCGAGGGCGGCGATGGCGTCTCGGCGGTCGTTGCGGCCGGTCGCGGCCAGCTGGTGACTCTGGACCTGGGCGTTCGGTGTGGCCGGGCCGGCGCCGGCGTTGCCCTGCTGATTGCCCTGCACGGCGCTGGCCTGCGACGCCGACGCGGGCGTCACCGAGCCGGGCGGGGGGATCTGACCGGCGCCGGTGATCGCGCAGGTGCTGGGCTTAGTGACCAGCGCGGGCAGCGGCAGCGTCGGCGGTTCGGCGAACGCGGGCGGCGAGTTGAGGTCGACCATGTCGAGGAGGTTGGAGGCGTTGGCGTCCCGGTACGTCATCGCCCCCAGGTTCCACTTGGTCTCGACCAGCCGCAGGATCGACGTGTGGTCGTGCACGACGTGCGACACGTAGTTCTTTCGGGCGTATGGCGACGCGATCACGGCCGGAACGCGGAAGCCGTAGCGGTCGTAGCCGCCGGGCTGGTCGGGCGGGACGTGGATGGCGGCCGGGATGTTGTCGGGCTTCACCGCCGCGGGTGGCGGAACGTGGTCGTAGTAGCCGCCGTGCTCGTCGTAGTTGAAGATCAGCAACGTCTTCCTCCAGGCGAGGCCGTGCAGTGCGGCGGTGATCACCGACGCCGCGAAGGACTCACCGAGCTGGATGTTCTGGGGGTTCTCCTCGGAGGCGACGCCCAGGCCTTCGGGGCTGACGACGCTGTAGCCAGGCAACGTGCCGGCGGCGGCGTCGACGTAGAACTGCGAGGTCGGCACGACCTTGCCCGGGTTGTTCTTGACCAGGTACGGGAAGAGCGCGACGTCGGGAAGATCGACGAAGTAGTTCTTCCACGTGATGCCGTGGGCATTGAGCCGGTCGTAGATCGTGCCGGTCGGCGGCGGCGGGTCGTTGAGACTGGGGAGCGGATCGCTCACCTGACCGAACGCCGACGCGGCGTGGAGGAAGCGGCGGTTGGGGAACGTCTGCGCGAGGACCGAGCAGAAGTAGCGGTCGGCGATCGGGAACGCCTTGGCGAGGCCGTAATAGAAGGGGAGGTCGTCGCCGGTCCAGTAGCCCATGGCGACCGGGCCGCTGTCGCTGATCACGAAGCCCTGGTTGGTGCCGCCCGAGTACTGGACGTGGCTGGCGTTCCAGGCCTGGCTCGGCTTGCTCTGAAGTTGGCACGGGGTCGGCATGTGGAAGGCGTGGACCAGGTTGCCTTTGCCGTCGGGGCTGGTCGCCGTCGGCTTACCGCTGGCGTCGAGGGTGAAGCCGTCGCCGCGGCCGAGCATGCCGAAGTAGTTGTCGAACGAGTGGTTCTCCATCATCACCACGACGATGTGCTCGATCTGGGGCAGCGTGTCGACGCCCTCGGGGAGGTCGGGGCGGGGGCGCGTCCCTGGCGGCGCAGGCGCAGGCCCGGGCGCGTTGGCGGCCCACGCCCGGCCGGTCCTCGCGAGCATCGCGGCACCGCCCGCGGCGGCGCCGGCCTTGAGGAAGGACCGCCTGCTGATCGAGGTCACACCTAGGAGATTCGTGTCTGCACGCCGCTGACCCTGCTGATGCTTCTCAGGTCGTGGCGCCCGGTGCGTCCTTGGTGAAGGCGAGACGCTCGAGGATGGCGATGCGCTGGTCGATCGGCGGGTGGGTGTCGAACAGGCGGTGGAACCAGCCCTCGTGATGCTGGAGCGGATCGTCGATGCACATGGCGGCGGTCGCGTGGT
>JAFAUA010000087.1 GCA_019243595.1 Acidimicrobiia bacterium | reverse complement strand
TGAAGGACGACCTGGCCCTCATGAAGGACCTCGGGGTGGAGGGCCTGTACTACGGCGGCTACGGCTACGCCACGTTCCACTTCGCAGAGGCCTTCCGAGCACTGGACTGGGACCCGCCGCGCGTGATGGGGACGGCGTTCATGTTCTATTCGAACACCAACGAGTGGGCCGCTGCCCTCGAAGGCTGGCACGGCGTCGACCAGCTCGGCGAGGACGGCGCCAACGCCAACTACAACGCCATGATCGAGCGCTTCCAGAAGCGCTTCGGCCGCACGTCGCGCAACGTCGTCGTCGCCCTCGCCTACGACACCGCCCGCGCCGCCATCCACGGCATCGCCAACGCCTCGATGGCCACGCCCGAAGAGGTGCGCAACGGTCTCGAGCGGATCCGCTGGATGCCCGCGACAAACGGCGGCCCCAGCTGCTACATCCAGTTCGGTCCTCACGACCACAAGGGTTACAAGGGCGACTTCCTCACCATCCGCGAGCTCCGCGGCGGCGAGTTGAGGTTCGACGGCTATCACCGACCGGAGTGGCCGTCGAACGCCGAGGCCTAGCCTAGCTAGCTAGCTGATGACGACGTTCCACTTGCGAACGCGGAAGCTCTTCACCAATCCGGCGCGCTGGTATGGATCATGGGCGACGAAGCGGTCGATGATTTCGGGGTCCTCGCACCGCCACACGAACACGGCCATGTCGTAGGGGTCGGCGAGCGCGCCGGCCATCAGCAGCTCACCGCTGTCACTGGCCTTCCTCGCCAGCGCCAGGTGCTCCGGCCGCAACGGTTCGCGCCGCTCGAGGTAGTCATCGACGAGGTCGTAGATCAGGACGTAGTGGTTCATGAGGGGCTTGAGGTGCGCAAGTAGACGGCAAACACGATGCGTTCATTATCTGGGTTCCAGCCACCGTTAATGACGATGCTCGTGCCGGACGTCGACGTCGCGAGCGTGCGGATGCGGCTCCCGTCCGGTGCGATCAGGCGCAAGGTGTCGTTGGTGCCGATTGGCGACTCCACGGTCGCGATAGCGGAACCGCCCGGCGACCACGCCGGCCAGAAGCAGGAACACTCGGCGATCGGACGAAGTCCGGACCCGTCCGTGCTGACGGTGAAGAGTTTCGGCGTCCCATCGTTCCCGTCGACGACGATCCGGGAACTGTCCGGCGACCACGACAACCCTTGGATCTCTCCGTCTGGCGACGACCACAGCTGTCGGAAACCAGTCCCGTCGACGTTCACGACATCGAGGTTGTACCCGCTGTCGATGTAGGCCAGGCGGGTGCCGTCCGGCGATAGTCGCAGTAAGCCGTAGCCCGCAGAGTGCCCCGGGTCGATCGGAAGCGCCAACCCGCCTCCAGCGTTAACCGACCAGACGCCTTTCTCGCCCGCGTAGGCCACGGTATTGGCCTTGCGCAGCCAGGTCATCGCCCCAGGGTTGTCTGACGACTGAACCACACGCGTCGCGTTCACAGCGGGATCGCCCACGACAAGCTTGAGGTTGAAGTTGTCGTTCGGGTCCTGCTTGACGAACGCGAATTGCCGTTGGTCGCGGGCCCACTCGGCGGCGGCGCGTTCCGGCGCTGACCCCGCCACGTACCCCTCGTACAGCTGACGAAGCGGGCGGCGGTCGCGGTGCCGACGCACAGCACGGTCTGCCGACCGCCGGGCACGGGCACGGTGTATGTGAGATCGAGCCCGTCCGGCGTCCACGATGTCAATCCACTCGTTGGCAACAGCCGCGTGACGGAGCTGCCGTCGGCAGTCGCCACATAGATCCCGGGTCCGAGCGCGTTGGGGTCCGCCACGGCTGGAGCGGCGATCGGACAATCGCCAATCGGACCGGGGGTGATCGGGACCGGGTGATCATCGATCGGTGGGATGGTCGGCGGTATGGGCAGCGGAGGAAGTGTGGGGAGCGTCGGGAGAGTGGGGGTGGGCAAATGAAGTTCTGTCGTCACGGGTCCCGGCCGATGATTAGGTGATCCGGGACCTATCAACTGACCACCATCGACGGATGTCCCCGCCGAAGAACCATCCGGCGTGAGCGCTGGATCGGTTGAGTCCGTAGTGTCGCCCCGCGTCGTCCTAAGGGCGCTCGAATGCCCCGATTCCGCCCGGACGGCCACTAATCCCGTCAAAAGCAGTAGGGCGGCAGCCGCCGCGATGCCAGAACGGAGACGCCGATTCCGCACACCGAGGACCATGGCTCACAGAGTGGAGTACGCCACCCGTCTTGTCACGCCGTGGCTACGCGTAGAACTGGGAGAACCAGCGGCGGAACTCGGTGATGGGCTTCTCGGACGGGGCCAGGGCCGGGCTGAGCTGGTAGCGCTTGTGCTCCCAGATCGGGATGTCCTGCTGGACCTCGCTGGTGACCGACTTGATGAACGCCTTGGCGATCTTCGCCGTCCGCTCGTCGTCTGCGTTCTTCACGGTGAACAGGAACGTGAGGTCGGTCGTCTCGTCGTCGATCGGGGTGCTGCAGCCGAGCAGCGACGCGTCGAGCAGCCCGCGGTAGCGAGTGATCGCGAATCCCGGTCCGCGGCCGAAGATGTCGATGCGGGCGTCGACCGGACCGCGTGACGACGGGAACTCCTGGGACGTGAGCACGACCCGGTCGTAGCCGTTGAGCTCGACCTTCTCGGTGACGCCGACGCGAGGATGACTGTGCACGAACTGGAAATGGGCGTGGTCGAACCCGTTCTCGCTCATCTCCTGGATGCACGTCTTCACCGTGAAGTCGTAGACGTCGTACGGCGCGTAGGTCTCGTCGGTGTACTCGGGGACGTCGATGAGCTCCCACTTCGGTTCCTCGCCCGCCGGGTGGTACCAGGCGAAGATGAGCCCGGCGTGCTCGCGCACCGGGAACGACCGAAGGCGAGCCTTGCGGTTGGGCCGGTCCGCGTAGGGGATCTCGACGTTGCCGCCTTCGCAGTCGAACGCCCACCCGTGGAAGGGGCAGCGGATCTGCTTGCCCTCGACGCTGCCACCCCAACCCAGGTGGGCGCCGAGGTGCGGGCAGAAGGCCTCTTGCACGGCGACGGCGCCGTCGGCGTCACGCCAGATCACCAGCTCGGTGTCGAAGTAGTGGCGGGTGACGATCTCGCCAACGGGAACGTCGTCGGCGAGGGCGACCTTGAACCAGCCGAAGGGCATGGGGAACGGGAACCGTCGCGACGACTCAGACGACTCAGACAAGGACCGGCACCTTCGCATAGCCGCGCACCGTGCTGGTGTGCAGCCGCTCGGTTCGACTGTGGTCGACCTTCCACTCTGGAAAACGCTTCAGCGTTTCCTCGAGCGCCACCCTGGCCTCGAGACGAGCCAGCGCCGCGCCCAGGCAGAAATGGATGCCGTAGCCGAACGACACGTGCGGCGGCCCGCTGCGGTGGATATCGAAGCGGTCGGGATCCGGGTACGCCCGCTCGTCCCGTCCCGCGGCGGCCGTCAGCAGCAGCACCTTTGAGTCGTTCGGGATCACCGCGCCGTGGAGCTCGACGTCACGCGTCGTCCACCGACCTTGGATCGCCGAGGGCGGCTCCAGGCGGAGGATCTCCTCGACCGCGGCGGGGATCAGCGAGAAGTCCGAGACCAGCTCCTTGCGCTGGTCGGGGTTGTCGCCCAGCACCACCGCCGCCCAACCGAGGAACCGGGCGACGGTCTCTGTGCCCGCCATGTAGAGCAGCATGGCGAACTCCACGACTTCACTGGGCGTCATCCGCCGCACCGTGCCGTCGTCGTCCTCGATCTCGGCGGCGACCAGTCCGCTGAGCAGGTCGTCCTGGGGCTCCTGGCGCTTCTTGTCGATCTCCTTGGCCACGTAGGCGGCCACCTCGCCGCTGGCATTCAACGACGTGTCGTTCACCATCCCGACGCCGGGCTCGATGTGGAAGACCCGGTCGATGATGTGTCTGACCTCCACCTGGTCCTGCTCGGGCAGCCCGAGGAGCGACGAGATCACCATCGGTGGAAGGTTGGCACCGAAGTCCTGGACGTAGTCGAATTCCGACTGGCCGCGTTGGCGGTCCAGCATCTCCACACAGAGGTCGCGGACTCGTTGCTCGATTTGTGACACCCGCCGCGGCGTGAAGGCCCTCGACACGAGGTGACGCAGGTGCGTGTGGTCGGGCGGGTCGAGGAAGATCATCTGGCCCGTGCGGCTGAGATCCGGGCCCATCAGCTCGAGGACCGTTCCCCGCGAGGAGCTGAAGGTCCTGGGGTCACGGTGCGCAGCTTCCACGTCGGCGTGACGGGTCAGGGCCCAGAAGTCGTGGTGCTCGTTGCGATACGCCGGCGCCTCGTCCCGCATCCTTTGCCAGGTGTCCCACGGGTCGTCATCGAGGTCGACATCGAAGGGATCCCAGTAAAGGTCCGTCACCGCCGCGGATTGTATACATTCCCACTTCGTGGCCAACGAGAAGGTCTACATCCACGAGTTCATCGACATCATCGGCCACAACCGGGCGGCGTACATGCACCACATGGCGGCCAACTGGAGCCCCGAAGCCCAGGAGGAGCGCCGGCAGCTCTGTTACGGGATCTGGGCCGTACTCGGCTCGACCGGTCGGTGGCCCCAGGTCGTCAACATCTGGGAGCACGACGGCTGGGACGGACTGGCGGCGTCATTCGGCATCGAGGCCGTCGGCAAAGGCGCACAGGACCCGACGCTCGAGGAGTGGTGGGCCAAGGCCGCGGAGTTGCGCAGCGGCGGCTTCGATCGTCTCTTGGAGCCGGCGCCGTGGACGCGCACAAGCACCGAGCTCTGCGCGGACGGCGTATCAGGCCAGTGTTACGCCCACGAGCAGATCGTCGTGCGCAACGGCACGGCGTTCGAGTTCCTGCAGCGTGTGTACGAGCGGGGCGCCGCCGTCGGTAGCCGGTTCGGATGGGAGCTCGCCGGCGCGTGGAAGACAGCGATGGTCGACGACGACGAGTGC
>JAFAUA010000160.1 GCA_019243595.1 Acidimicrobiia bacterium | reverse complement strand
GAACACACCGAAACGGAACAACCTCACGAACTTGGAGAGGTTGTCGCCGAGCCCGTCGCCATCGAGCCGGACCAGTTCGAGTCGGACGAGGAGCCCGAACCTGAAGAGGAGCCGATCGCCGTCGACCACACGCCGGAGCCCGTGGCCGCAGCCCCGGCGCCCGAAGTCGAGGACGACGAGGACGAGGACGAGGACGAGGACGAGGACCAGCCTGAGGTCAACACCTGGGGTTCGGTCAACTCCCAGCGGGCCGCAGCCGCCGAGCTGACCGCCGCCAACCGTGTCGAGCCGGCGCGGGCCGTCGCCGAACCTGCGCCCGCGCCTCAGCCGGTCGCCGCCGCGGCGGCGCCGCTCGCCGCGCTCGACGCGCCGACGGAGCCCATCGCCGCCAGCGAGCCGGACACCACGACTCCGCTGCCGGGTACCCGTCGATGGGACCGCAGCGACGACGACATCCTTCCCGAGAAGGCGGCGAAGAAGTTCTTCAGCCTCAGCTTGCGGCGGGGCTGAGGGCGAGCGCCGCCTCCAAGGCGGCCGCCGCCTCAGCGTCGACGTCGACCGCGGCCCGGATGCCAATCAGCGGCGTCACCGCGACATAGCCGGCGACCACGAGCGCCGTGTCGGTGTCGGGATCGAGGACCTCGTCGGTCTCGCGCAGCTCGACCTCCAACCGTCCGTCAACGGTCTCGCCCAGCGTCGTGCGCACCGTGCCGAACGGCGCCAGCCGGGCCGGCTGCACGCCGCGCAGCTCGGCCAACGGCAGGTTGGGCACGTTGACGTTGAGCACGGTCTTCGGCGGCGACGCGGCCACCCACTCGAGGGCGGCAACGCCAACCACGGCCGCCGTCTCGAAATGAATGCGCTCGGCGTAACCGACACTGACCGCCATCCCCGACAGACCCATGTTGGCTGCGGTCAGCGCCGCGCCGACGGTGCCCGAGTGGAGCGTTGACCGCCCCGTGTTCGGGCCAGGATTGATTCCGGACGCCACGACATCGGGCGCATCGCCGAAGGCACCGAGGCGACCGACGATCACGATCAGCGCCGGCGGGGCGTCCACGGCAAACGCAGGGACGTCCGGCAACCCATCGAGCTCGACCGGGGTGACTTCCACGCCGTCGGGACCGCCCATCGGGCCGATCGCCGAACTGGCGCCGCTGTGGTCGGTAGCGGGCGCGGCGACCACCACGTCGTGGCCCCGCTCGACGATCGCGGTGGCCAGCGCCGTCAATCCGGGCGCGGCGATGCCGTCGTCGTTTGTGACGAGGACTCTCAGCTCGCGTCCTCCGACCGCTGGTTCTCGCTCTCGTCGTCCTCGGGGATCCCGAGGTCCCACTCGAGGATCAGCGCCTCGCGTTCGGCGTCACGTGCCACGCGCTCGCGGTTCCGGCGGAACTGCGGATCGTGCGGCGGCAGCAACAGCAGGCGGGCGAGGGCCCGCTGGCGGAACTCCTCGATCACCGAGCGCTCGCCGAACTCGGACTGCACTTCCCAGTGCGGGGCGACGGGACCGAGGTAGACGATCCGGACGTGGCCCTGCGGTGGGCGTGGAGCTTCGAGCTCCTCGGGGGCCTGTGACATGACTCCGATGCTACCGGCGCCTCATCCCGTTCCCGTGGGTCGCGAGCCGAGTGTTATCGACGCCGTCAGCTTCTGATTGCCCCGTTGATAGGTGACGTCGACCTTGTCACCCGGCTGATGTTTGCGGACGGCGGCGCTGAGGTCGTCGGCCGACGAGATCGCTTCGCCGCCGAACTTCACGATGACGTCGCCGGACTGCAGTCCGGCATTGTCGGCGCCTGAACCAGTCGTGACGTCCTGCACGAGGGCGCCGCTCGAGGCCGACAGTCCGAGGCGCTGCTGAATGTCGCTCGTGACGGTCACCGTGGAGACACCGAGAAACGCCGCCGCCTTGACCGAGCCCTTGCCCTGCTTCAGCTGGTCGGCGATCGGCTTGACCGTGTCGATGGCGATGGCGAAGCCGATGTTCTGGGCCTGGCCGGCGACCGCCGTGTTCATGCCGATCACCTCTCCGGCGGCGTTGGCCAGCGGGCCGCCTGAGTTCCCGGGGTTGATGGCGGCGTCGGTCTGGATGACGTGTTCGAGGCGCTCGTCCTGGGCGTCGATCGTGCGGTCGAGCGCGGAGACGATGCCGTGGGTGACCGTCGGCCCGCCCGGAAGCGCCAGGGCGTTGCCGATGGCGACGACGTCGTCGCCGACGCGCAGCGAGGAGGACCGGCCGAGCGTCACCGTCTTCAGGTTGCTGACGCCCTGCATCTTGATGACGGCCACGTCTGCGGTCGGATCGCTGCCGAGCAAGGTGGCGTCGTAGGTCTTGTTGTCGGTGGTCAGCGTCACCTTGATGTTCGTGGCGCCTGCGACCACGTGGGCATTGGTGAGGACGTCGCCGTCGGACGTGATGACCATTCCGGTGCCCGCCCCCTGCTCCGGCGTCGGCTGGAAGAACTCGTTCTGGCTGAACCCTTGGGTGCGGACGTTGACCACGCCCGGCTCGACCTTCGACAACACGCTCTGCACGTCGCCCGTGACCAGCTTGCTGCTGTTGGGGCCGAATCCCGTGACGGTCTGCGTGGTGGTCTTGCGCCCAAAGGCGGCGACCAGCCCACCGGCGATCACGGCGCCGACCAGGGCGCCGATCAGCGCCGCCCATAGCCAGTTGCGGGACGGGGCAACGGGGGGTGTCGACGTGGCCGGCGCCGGCTCCTCCACACGCGGCGCGTAGCTGGGATAGGGCGTCGCGAACCTGTCGTCCACAGGTGGCTCCCAGGTAGGGCGATCATCATCCACGGGGTTGCGGCCTTTCGAATGGGGACAACGCCAGATCTTGCCCAAGACTGCATCATCCGAGGCTCCCAGAGCCGTCGTAGAAGTAGGGAACCTCCCTCTGCGCAGAGCCGTTGACGCTGAGGACGGGCACCGAGGAAGCCGAGGAGGCTTGCGCCATGACTGAGGAGTGGATGGCAAGGGGACGGTGTCGCGACGAACCGCCCTCGAGGTTCTTCCCCAGCGACGGTGTCGGTGTCGAGATCGCCCGGCGCATCTGCGCCGACTGCCCGGTCAAGGCACCCTGCCTCGAGTACGCCCTCCGCAACGGCATCGACCACGGCGTGTGGGGCGGCACATCCGAGCGTGAACGCCGCCGGATCGCCCGCCGCCGCCGGACGGCCGCCGACGCCATCCTGGAGCCGATCGACTCCTAACAGCCGCAACTAGCGCGCAGCTCCCGGATCATCCCGCTGGCCGCGCACGCGCCGAAGGCGCCGCTCTGAATGGCGGGTAAGGAAGAGCGGCGGAGGGCGAGCTGGCTTTGCCGGTCGCCCGGAGCACGATTAGCTCGCCGAGCAAGCTCTGCTTGCGAGTGCGAAACGCCTAGCGCCCGCCCCGGAAGGACTCCACCAGCACGCGGCAGGCCTGCCGCAGGTGGTGGCCCACTGACGTGGAGCGGTGCACAGGCACCGACGCCGCGACCCTGCGCAGTTCGTCGGGCTGCACGTTGCCCATGAGCGTGTACACCGTGTGCCCGGCCGTCCACACGAGCGCCTCTCCGCCCGGCCACGAGAACGCCCACGCCCGGTGCCCGGCCATCGTGACGCTGCGGTGCTGCGCCGGGAGGTCGCCGGGATCGAGGCCGCCGTCCTGCTGGAAAAGCGACAGGTCCGCGAGCCCGTCGCTGTAGACCAGCTGCACGACATCGCCCTGGCGGTAGGCGCCCAGCCGCCGGTATCCGGCAGCCAGCTGCGAGGGTCCGGCGCCGGCGCGGGAACCCGCGGACAACTGCGACGGCAACGGAGACGCCGTGCGCGCCGCGACGAGCTGGGCGACCTGCGGTGACACGGGCGACTCCCGCGGCGCGGCGAAGGCCATCATCGCCACGAACACGGCGGCGGCGCCGGTCAGGGCGGCCACGGCCGTACGGGCCGGGCGATTGGGGGACCGGAGCATCCGCTCGTAGAAGCCGAAGGGCGGGTCGACCGACGGCAGCTCCCGGAGGAGCGACCGTCCCTCGCCGATGAGCTGCAGCTCGCGGCGGCACTCGGGACAGATGTCGAGGTGGGCGCGCAGGCCCTCCTGCTCGGCCGGCGTCAGCTCGCCGTCGAGGTAGGCGCTGAGGAGATCGCTGAGATGGGGCGTCGTGCTCATGTGGGACCCAACAGCTTTCGCAGCATGGCCCGCCCCCGGTGGATCCGGCTGCGAACCGTCCCGACCGGGATGCCCAGCGACTCCCCGATCTCCTGGTACGAGCGACCCGCGACGTCGCACAGGACGACGGCGGCCCGGAAGTCCTCGGGCAGGCGGGCGAGGGCCGCTTGGACGTCGTCGGGGAGGGCCTCGGCGGCCAGCGCCTCGTCGGCACCGCGTGTCGGCGGCAACACCCAGTCGGGGTCATCCGGCAGCCGATCCTCGGGACGGCGCTTGCGTCGACGGACGTCGTCGAGGAAGGCGTTGGTCGCGATCCGGCTGAGCCAGCCTTCCATCGAACCCGGCTGGTAGGTCTCGAGCCCCCGGCGTACCCGCAACAGCACCTCCTGCACGAGGTCTTCAGCATCCTCTCGGTTCCCCGTGAGGCGGTACGCCACCGTGTAGAGGAACCGCCCGTGGCTACGGGCGACATCATCCCAGGTGGGTGCCCCCTCACCCGCCATCACTAACGACGGCCGGGAGGGGCCGGTTCCCCCTGGCTATCCCTGGGCGGGCGGCGGGACGTCCTTGCCGGCGGCGCGTTCCCTCGCCAGCAGGGCGTCGAGCTCGGCCCGGCTCATCGTGACCTGGTCGCTCGGGTCGGCGGCAGGAGGCGCGGCCGGAGGGGTCGTGGGGGCGGTGGGCGCAGATTGCGTCGCCTTCGCCGCCTCCTCCCTCTCGCGCTCCTCGGCGCCCTTCTTGAACTCGCGGGACGCTTCACCGAGCGAACGGGCGAGCTTGGGCAGTCGCGTGGTGCCGAACAGCAACAGGACGATGATCAGGATGATGATCAGTTCGGGTGCTCCGAGGCTCATCGCGGTACCAGGCTACAGGCCGCCGCTACCAGATCGACAGCGTCATCGTCCACGATCGCGAACGGTACTGCCGCGGCGCTCGCGATGAGCGAATGCACGCCGAGCTGCTGCCAGCGAGCGAGCTGCTCGGCCACCTCGTCGACGGTGCCGACGAGGCGGCCGGTGCGCCACTCCTCGAGCGTCGTGTCACCGAGGATCCCGCCAGGAGTGCGGTCGCGGAGACGCTCGAAGCGTCGTCGCAGGTCGGCCTCGTCTTCGCCGACGAGGGTGTAGAGGCCGACGGACAGGGTGATCGTGTCGGGATCGCGGCCGGCGCGCTCGCAGGCCCGGTCGAGCACGGCGAGCCGCTGCCGGTAATCGTCGAAGGTCCACGCCCAGGCCGTGTTCCAGCCGTCGGCGCGGCGGGCGCACAGGTCCAGGAGCCGGTCGCCCTTGCCGCCGACCCAGATGGCTGGACGCGGCCGCTGCACCGGTCGCGGCAGGCACCGAGCGTTCCGAGTCCGGTAGTGGCGCCCGTGGTAGGTGAACGGCCCGCCGGCGAACAGCCCGTCGAGCACATCGATGGCTTCTTCCAGTCGTTCGAGGCGGGTCCGTGGTGGTTCGAGACCGACACCCGCGGCGTCGAGCTCGGGCGCGTAGTTCCCGGCCCCCAGGCCGGCGATCAGGCGTCCTCCGGAGACGACGTCGAGGGTCGACAAGGCCTTGGCCAGGACCGAGGGCGGCCGCAGCGGCACGCTGGTGACGAGAAGCCCGAGCCGCACCTGTGTCGTCAGGCGAGCCAGAGCGGCGAGCCCGGCGAGGGGGTCGTAGACGTCGTACGTCCCCTCGGGCCCGCCGTATCGCTCCAGGTCCCAGAACAGATGGTCCGCCAGCCAGACCGAGCCGAAACCGAGCCCTTCGGCCCGCTGCGCCCAATCGCACGCCGTCTGCCAGCGCAGGGGCCGCTCGCCGGGAATCGAGAAGTCGAACTGCGGGAGGGCCAGGCCGACGTCCATGTCGTGTGCGACCTTATGAGCGGTGCTCGAGTGCGTCATCAACGTCAGCGAGGGGGCGAGCGAGGTCGTGCTCGACGGACTCAGGGCCGCGAGCGGCCCGTCGTTGCTCGACGTGCACGCCGACCGACGTCACAACCGGGCGGTGTTCACCCTGGCCGGGCCGGAAATCGAGAGCGCGGCGCGCGCCCTGACCGCGGTGGGCGTCAGCACCATCGACCTCCGGGCGCACGCCGGCGCCCACCCGCGGCTGGGCGCAGTCGACGTCGTGCCGTTCGTGCCGCTGGAAGGGTCCACGATGGCCGACGCGGTCGCCGCGAGGGACCGCTTCGCCAGCTGGGCCGCGAACGAGCTGGCTGTGCCCTGCTTCCTCTACGGGCCGCACCGCTCCCTGCCCGAGGTCCGGCGGTCGGCGTTCGACTCCCTGGCACCGGACGTCGGCCCGTCGTCGCCGCACCCCACGGCGGGCGCCATCTGCGTCGGCGCCCGGCCGGTGCTGATCGCCTACAACGTCTGGCTCGTGCCTGGCACGGACGTCAGCGTTGCGGCCGAGATCGCCACTGCCGTCCGAGGGCCGGCGGTTCGGGCGCTGGGACTCGACCTCGAGGGCCGGGCCCAGGTGTCGATGAACCTCGTCGACTGGCGGACAGTAGGCCCAGCCCAGGCCTACGACGCCGTCGCACAGGAGGCGGAAGCGAAGGACACAGAAATCGCACGGGCCGAACTCGTCGGCCTGGTTCCTGGGGAGGTCCTGGCGGCGATCCCGGAGGACCGCTGGCCCC
>JAFAUA010000542.1 GCA_019243595.1 Acidimicrobiia bacterium | reverse complement strand
ACCAGGTCCACGCTCGGGCGCTCGAGATCGCCGTGTCGCTTCGCGACGGCGCCCAGCCCGCGATCCGCTGGACCAAGCAGACGCTCAACAACTGGTACCGCGCCAACTCGGGGATCTTCGACGCGTCGCTCGCCTACGAGTTCCTGGCCTTCACCGGACCGGACGCGCGCGAGGGCCTGGCCTCGCACCGCGAGAAGCGTCCCCCGAACTTCACAACCGGGTAGAGGCGCGGGATGGCTGATGTCGATGCGATCGTCGTCGGCACTGGTCCGAACGGGCTGACCGCGGCGGTCGTACTCGCTCGGGCCGGGCTCCGAGTGGCCGTGTACGAGGCGGCCGAGGGCATCGGCGGCGGCGCCCGCACCGAGGAACTGACCGAGCCCGGCTTCCGGCACGACCCGTGCTCGGGTGTTCATCCGCTGGGCGCCGGCTCGGCGGCATGGGCCGGGATGCCCCTGGCCGACTTCGGCCTGGAGTGGTTGCACGGTGCCCATCCGCTCGCCCATCCCATGGCCGACGGGACAGCCGTCGTGGTCGAGCGCTCGGCGGCGGCGACGGCGGAGCATCTGGGACCCGACGCCCGCCGTTATCGCCGGCTCGTCGGTCCGTTCGTCGATCGCTGGGCCGATCTCGCCGACGACCTCCTGCGTCCCGCGTTGTCGCGGTTCCCGCGCCACCCGCTTCTCGACGCCCGCTTTGGCCTCCGGGCCCTGCCGCCGGCCCGCGTCCTGGCCCGCGCCTTCGATGCGCCGGGGACGAGGGCGCTGCTGGCTGGGTTCGCGGCCCACGCGATGGTGCCACTGACGCAAACCGCCACCGGGGCCGTGTCTGTCATGTTCGCGGTCGCCGCCCACGCCGGCGGCTGGCCGGTGCCGCGCGGTGGGTCTCAGGCGATCTCCGACGCGCTGGCTGGCTACCTCCAGTCGCTGGGCGGGACGATCACGACCGGCTGCCACGTGACCTCCCTCGAGGAACTGCCGACCGCTCACGCGTACCTCCTCGATGTCTCGCCGTCTGCCCTCGCCACGATCGCGGGCCCGCGTCTGCCCGATCGCTACCGGCACCGCCTGAACCGCTCCCGCCTCGGTGGGGCGGCGTTCAAGGTCGACTGGGCCCTCGACGAGCCGGTGCCCTGGAAGAACCCGGCGTGCCGCGAGTCGGTCAGCGTCCACCTCGGCGGCTCGTTCGAGGAGATCGCCGACGCGCTGGACGCCGTCGGCGACGACCGCCAGCCCGATCCTCCTGTGCTGATCACCGCGCAACCGACGGTCGTCGATCCCTCCCGCGCCCCGGCCGGCAAGCACGTGCTGTGGGCATGGGCGCCGGTACCTCGCGGGTGGGAGGGTGACATGACCGACGTCATTGAGCGACAGATCGAGCGCTACGCCCCCGGGTTCCGGGATGTGGTCAGGGCCCGGGCGGTCGCCGGGCCGCCCACCCTGGCCGCCCGCAATCCCAACTACATCGGTGGCGACATCGGGGGCGGGCGGTTCGCGGGATTGGATGCCGTGTTCCGGCCCGTCGCGGCACGCCAGCCGTACGCCACGCCCGACCCCACCGTCTACCTCTGCTCGGCCGCGACACCTCCCGGGCCCGGCGTGCACGGGATGTGCGGGTACCACGCGGCCCGTCTCGCGCTGCGCCGCCGCTTCGGAGTGCGTCCTCGGGGCGGGAGTTGACCGTGGGCTGGTTCTCGGCGTCCGGCTACTGGCTCGGCCGACTTGTGTTCCTGCGAGCTCTGGCCGTCATCTACGTCGTCGCCTTCGTCGTGGCCGCCAACCAGTTCCGGCCGCTCCTCGGCGACGACGGCATCCTCCCGATCCGACGGTTCGTGAACGCTGTCAGGTTCCGGCGTTCACCGAGCATCTTCCACGCCCACTACTCGGACCGCTTCTTCCTCGCCGTGGCGTGGTGCGGCGCGGCCCTGGCCGCCGCCCTCGTCGCCGGCGTGGCCGACGTCGTACCGCTCTGGACGTCAATGCTGCTGTGGCTGGCGGCGTGGGCCCTGTACTTGTCGATCGTCAACGTCGGCCAGACCTGGTACGGCTTCGGGTGGGAGTCGCTGCTGGTCGAGACCGGCTTTCTGGCCGTCTTCATGGGCAACGACCATGTGGCGCCGCCCGTGCTCGTGCTGTGGCTGGTGCGCTGGTTGCTCTTCCGCGTCGAGTTCGGCGCCGGCCTCATCAAGCTCCGCGGCGACCGGTGCTGGCGGGACCTGACCTGCCTCTACTACCACCACGAGACCCAGCCGATGCCGGGGCCCTTCAGCTGGCGCTTCCATCACCTTCCGAAGGCCCTGCACCGAGTCGAGGTGGCCGCCAACCACGTCGCCCAGCTGGGCGCACCGGTCCTGCTGTTCGCACCGCAGCCGGTCGCCTCCGTCGCCGCCGTCGTCGTCATCGTCACGCAGTCGTGGCTGGTCCTGAGCGGCAACTTCTCGTGGCTGAACGTCATCACGATCACGCTCGCCATCTCGGCCCTCGCCCATGGCGTGCTGCACGCCGTCATGCCGCTGACGGCGCCGGGTATGCACGCCGCGCCAGCATGGTTCGAAGGCGTCGTCATCGCCGCGACGGCGTTGATCGCCGCCCTCAGCTACGGGCCGGCGCGCAACCTCCTGTCCCGGCGCCAGCGCATGAACGCCAGCTTCGAGCCGCTGCGCCTGGTCAACACCTACGGGGCCTTCGGCAGCATCACGCGCGTCCGCCAAGAGGTGATCGTCGAAGGCACGGATGCCGCGTCACTCACGCCCGACGCGGTCTGGCGGGAGTACGAGTTCAAGGCCAAGCCCGGTGGCCTCAACCGACGGCCTCCGCAGTTCGCGCCGTACCACCTGCGGCTCGACTGGCTGATGTGGTTTGCGGCACTGTCGCCGAACTACGCGTCGGAATGGTTCGTGCCGCTCGTGCTTCGCCTGCTCCGCAACGACCGACCGACGCTGAAGCTGCTGCGCTCGAACCCGTTCCCGGCCGCCCCGCCGACGTTCATCCGGGCCCGCCTGTACGAGTACCGGTTCACGACGCCCGAGGAGCGAAGAGCGACCGGCGCCTGGTGGCACCGCACGCTCGTCGCCCCCTATCTCGATGCGGTGAGCCTGCGCTCGGCCGCGATATGAGTGGTCGGGGAGGGGAGATTTGAACTCCCGGCCTCAGCGTCCCGAACGCTGCGCGCTAACCAAGCTGCGCCACTCCCCGGTAAGGGTCGATGCTACTGCCCGGGTGTTGGCGCAGCGGCGGGCACAACGGTGACCGGGCGGTAAGAGTTGTCCTCATAGGTGCCGCCGCCGAGGATCGTGGTGATCGCCTTGCGTACCCGGAGGGCATCGAGCGGCTTGACGAGCCATCCTTCGGCTTGGGCCCGGCGAGCAAGGAAGACGTCTGGGCGCCGGTCTAGGAGCATGAGCACCGGGACGTGCGGCAGACGGCCGGCCCCCTCCTCGAGGCGGAGGTCGAGGCAGGTCGCCATCCCGCCCATGCGACCGATCTGCAGATCGATCACCGCCAGGTCGGGGGCGTGGTCGGCAACGGCCGGCAATACGTCCCGTCCCCGGCTCACCACCCGCACGGCGTCGTCGACGCTGGAGAGGGCGGCGGTGACCTCCTCGACCACCCAATTGGCGTCGCTGGCGATCAGCACCGTGGCCACGAGGCGGAGGGTAGTAGTTCGGTGTTCCCGGGTACGATCCGCGCCAGCGGCCCCCGGTGGGCCGTCAGGCGCCCAGGAG
>JAFAUA010000482.1 GCA_019243595.1 Acidimicrobiia bacterium | reverse complement strand
AGGCGAGTCGCCGCGTGTGGTCGAGGGGCGACATCACGTTCGTGCTGCCGCCTGAGGACGGCTGGCACCGAGTCCGCAGCGCAGGGCCGGGCGACGGCGTCAGCGTCCACGTCCTGTGCCGCACACCCGCCGATCACCCGCACCGCTTCTGGGACCGCAGGTCCGAGGCCGTCCATCCGTATCCCTTCATCGAGGTGGCGCCCGATCGTTGGCGCTCAGAAGTGATGTGGGACGGCTGACCTCACAGAAACGATCTCCCGTCCGATTAACTCTCTGAATGCCCAGGACGAGCGTTGCCGCGGCGACGGCGGAGTTGGCGGACCGCGATCCGGTGATCGCCAAGCTGGTCGCGGTCGCGGGGCCGGCGACGCTGAAGCGGCGCGGGAAAGAGCGTCGGGACCACTTCGGTGCGTTGGCCCGGTCGATCGCCTACCAGCAGCTCGCCGGCAAGGCGGCAGCCGCCATCCACGGTCGGTTTGAGGCGTTGTTCGACGGGCATCCGACACCCGAGGCGGTACTTGCGGAGCCCGAGGAGAACCTGCGGGGCGCGGGACTGTCGGCGGCCAAGACGGCGTCGATCCTCGACCTGGCGTCCAAGGTCGAGTCCGGTGTCGTGCCCCTCGACGGCATCGAGAAGCTGAGCGACGACGAGATCGTGGAGCGCCTTTCGAGTGTGCGCGGCATCGGACGCTGGACCGCAGAGATGTTCCTGATGTTCCAGCTCGGGCGCATCGACGTCTGGCCTGTCGACGACCTCGGCGTCCGCGCCGGCTACGCCGCCGCCTACCGGCTCAAGGAGATGCCCAAGCCGAAGGAGCTTGCCGTCTACGGCGAGGCGTTCCGTCCGTACCGCTCGATCGCCGCCTGGTACATGTGGCAGGCGATCCATCTCTCTCGCGCAGGCGAGCTTCCATAGTTCCAAAAGCCGCATCTGCTGGGTCAGCTGGCGGCAGATCTTGTAATTGCTGGTTACAGTCATGCCGAGATGCCCTCATTCACGGTCGGAGAGGCCGCAGAGCTCCTCGGGGTGAGCGCCGACACTGTGCGGCGCTGGGTGGACGGCGGGGAGCTGCCGGCTGCCCGCACGCCGGGCGGGCGACGCCGCATCGACGGGAAGTCGTTAGCCCGCTTCGCGACCGAGCGCGCCGGCGCGCCACCGGCCGCGCCGGTCGCCGAATCGGCGAGGAATCACTTCCCGGGTCTCGTCACCAAGGTCCTGAAGGACAAGGTCATGGCGCAGGTCGAGATCCAGGCCGGTCCGTACCGGGTCGTGTCGTTGATGAGCCGCGAGGCCGCCGACGAGCTCGAGCTCGCACCGGGCGTGATGGCAGTCGCATCCGTGAAGTCCACCAACGTCGTTGTGGAGGTCCCGTCGCAGTGAACAAACGAGCCCGCTGGCTCCGCCTGGCGGTCCCCGCGGTAGCAACGCTCGCCCTGCTGACCGCCGCATGCGGCTCGAGCTCAAAGTCGTCTTCGAGCACGACCACCACCAAGGTCGCGGTCACCGGCAACCTCAACGTCTTCGCGGCGGCGTCGCTCACCGGGGCCTTCAACGACGCCAAGACGAAGCTCACCGTCGCCAATCCCGGCCTGAATCTCAGCTACAACTTCGCGGGGTCGAACGCGCTCGTCGCCCAGATCCAGCAGGGCGCCCCTGTCGACGTGTTCGCCTCCGCTGACCAGAAGAACATGCAGACGCTGGTCACCGCCGGCCTCGTCGAGACCCCCGTGGCCTTCGCCAAGAACAAGCTGCAGATCGCGGTCGCCGCCGGCAACCCCAAGGGCATCACGAGCCTGGCCGATCTGGCCAAGCCCGGCGTGACCGTCGTCATCGAGGGCCAAGGTGTGCCGGCCGGCGACTACACGCGCCAGGTGCTCACCAAAAAGGGCATCACGGTGACCCCGAAGTCGTTGGAGACCGACGTGAAGTCGGCGCTGGCCAAGGTGACCTCGGGCGAAGCCGACGCGACCGTCGTGTACGTCACTGACGTCAGCGCCGGCGGGCCCAAGGTGCAGGGCGTGAAGATTGCCGACGCCGACCAGCCCGACATCTCCTATCCGATCGCCGTGGTCAAGGCCACAAAGAACCACGCCGCCGCGCAGGCGTTCGTCGACTCGGCGGTGTCGGGCGACGTGCAGCAGTCGCTGGAGGCCGCCGGTTTCTCGGCGTCCAAGTAGGCGGCGGAACGCCTTCCCGGTCGGGTGGGCGCCGGCGGTTCTGGCCGCCGGCGGCCTGGCGATCGTCGTCCTCCCCCTCATTGCCCTGCTGCAACGGGCGCCGTGGTCCACGCTCGTCCATCAGCTGCGCGCCCACGACGCCTTTACCGCCCTGCGTCTCTCGGTCGGCACGTCCCTCGGTGCGTTAGCGGTATCGGCCGTTGTGGGGATTCCCCTCGCGTGGGTACTCGCTCGGCGCCGGTTCCCGGGCCGGGCCCTGGTGCGGGCCTTGGTCACGTTGCCGATGGTGCTGCCGCCGGTCGTGGGGGGCATCGCTCTCCTGTATGCCTTCGGCCGCAACGGGTTCGCCGGCCGCGTCCTGTACGACCTCACGGGCTGGCGCCTCGTCTTCACCACTGGGGGCGCCATCCTTGCCGAGACGTTCGTCGCCATGCCTTTCCTCGTTGTCACCGCAGAAGCGGCTTTCCGGTCGATGGACCGGCGCGCCGAAGACGCGGCTGCAACCCTCGGCGCCAGCCCTGCCTACCGGTTCCGCCGCGTGACGTTTCCCGCCGTCGCACCGGCGCTGGCCGCGGGAGGCGCGCTCACATGGGCGCGGGCGCTCGGCGAGTTCGGGGCGACGATCACCTTCGCTGGCAACCTGCCGGGCGCCACCCAGACCACCCCTCTCCTCGCCTATCTCGATATCGAATCAGGGCACGAGGCGACGGCCCTTGCCCTCTCGCTCGTTCTGCTGACCGTCTCGTTGCTCGTTCTCGTGGCGCTGCGCGACCGGTGGCTCGGGAACTCATGAGGCTCACGGCGAGCATTGGTGTCACGCTCGGAGATCTCAGGCTGGATGCCGAGCTCGATCTCGACGACGCCGCCGTCGTCGCCCTCGTCGGACCCAACGGCGCCGGCAAGACCACTGTCGTCGGCG
>JAFAUA010000465.1 GCA_019243595.1 Acidimicrobiia bacterium | reverse complement strand
GACCCCAACGACCTGGAGAAGTCGCTCCACGACGTCTTCGTGCATCGCACACCGGCGTCGGAGGTCCTTCTCAAGGTCGGCGAGATCCATCTCCTCCCCGCCACGATCGACCTGGCCGGCACCGAGGTGCACCTGCTTACGAGGGCCGGACGTGAGTACGCGCTGGCCCGGGCCCTGGACCCCATCAAGTCCGACTACGACGTCATCCTCGTCGACTGCCCGCCGTCGCTCGGCGTGCTCACAATCAACGGGCTCACCGCCGGCGACGAGGTGCTGATACCGCTGCAGTGCGAAACGCTCAGCCACCGTGGCGTCGGCCAGCTGCTCGAAACAATCGAGGACGTCAAGGCGTACACCAATCCCGGTCTCAAGGTGCGCGGCGTCGTCGCCACCATGTTCGACAGCCGCACCAAGCTCGGACGCCAGGTGCTCGACGACGTCCGCACCCGCTACGGCATCGAAGTGCTGGAGCCTCCGGTGCCGAAGTCGGTCAAGGTTGCCGAGGCGCCCGGCCGCGGTCGCTCGGTGCTCGAGCATGCCGCACGGTCGAGCAGCGCCGAGGCCTACCGCACGCTGGCCGCCGGCCTGTTCGACGGGGGGATGCATGAGTTCGCCTGAGCCGCGCCGCGGCAGGCGGGACGCGTTGTTCGGTCCGGTGCCGCCGCCGATGGATCCTCAGCCGTTGCAGGGCGAAGGCAGGCAGGCGCTGTTCTCGGCCGCGCCGCGGCGCAAGGGAACGGTCGTCGTCGAGTGCTCGCAGTGCGACGCCCGCACGCCGATGCCGCTCGCTGCGCTCGGCATCCAGCTTGTGCCGTCGATCTGGATGCCGTGGCGCCCGTTCTCCCGGCTCATGCGCTGCCCGGCGTGCAGCCAGCTGACCTACTGCAAGGTCCACTGGCGCTCGCTGCTCGACTAACTGGTCTCGACGACCTCCAGGGCGGCGCGTTCGCCCGAGCGGATGGCGCCGTCGATCGTGCCGTGGCTCACCGTCGCCGTCTCTGTGCCGGCCCAGTGGATGCGGCCGACGGGCGTGCGCAAGGCGGCGCCGAACTGGGTGATCGTGCCCGGCGCCCAGCGCGACATCATGCCGCCGCGCGACCAGGGCTCGTTGGCCCACTCGTGGTCGAAATAGTCGGCTGGGTTCGACGCCCGCGGCCCGAAGCGGCGGGCGTACTCGGCCAACACGGTGGTGCGGCGCTCGTCGTCTGACAGCGCACCGAGCTGGCGCGCGTACGGTCCGAAGGCGAACCCCATGATGATGCCCGGCCGCCCTGACGGTGGTGACCCGTCGAGCGTCATCTCGATCGGCGAGTCGGCGCCGACGGTCTCGCCGGCCAGGCCGTCGGCCCGCCAGAAGGCGTCGTCGTAGACGGCGAGCATCTTCAACACCGACCCGGCCGGCATGCGGTCGAGCAGCTGGGCCTTTTCGGTCGGCAGCGGTGGGTCGAAGTGAAGCTGCGCGGCCAGGCTCGGTGGGATGGCGACGATGACGTGGCCGGCGCGCACGCTGACATCTCCATCGGCGGTGACGCGCACGCCGGCGTCCTCCCTGGTGATCGATCGTGCCGGCGTCTGCAGGAGCAGCGACGGCCCGAGGTCCTCGGCGATGGCGTTCGCCATCGACTGGGCGCCGCCGACGAGCTGGTCCTGCTGGTAGCCGCCCTTGGTCGACAGCAGGTTGCTCAGGCCGTTGGCGGACCGGATGAGGTAGAGGAAGTGCAGCAGCGACACCTCGCTGGGGTCACAGCACATGACACCTCGCACCGTGGCGCCGAGCAGTTGGCGGCCGACGGGGACGTGCGCGTGCCTGTTCAGCCAGGCGCCCGCCGACTGCTGGTCCCACCGCCGCGACCGCGGGTCGGCCCAGGGCGCGTCGAGCGGCACCTTCTTGGCCATGGCGTCGAGGCGGGCCATGCCGACGCCCAGGCTGCCGATGGCGCCCACGCTGAGCTTGGGGATGAGCCCGCCGTAACGGCGCGTCGCGCCGTCGATCGCCATGACCTTCTCGCCCTCGTAGTTGGTCGGGAAGGTCTCGAGGCCGAACTCGCTGACCAGCTTGCGCACGGCGTCTTGGTCGGGGCCGAGGAAGGTGCCGCCGAAGTCGAGCCGGAAGCCGTCGTAGGACTGGGTCCACACCCGCCCGCCGACGCGGTCGCGCGCCTCGAGCACGATCACGCTCTTGCCGACACCGGTCAGCCGGCGCGCCGCCGTGAGTCCCGCGTAGCCCGCCCCCACGATGCAGACATCGGTCTCGTGCTCCATCGCTTCCCCCTTGCGGCTGTGTTACCCCGGGTGCAGCGGCCTGATCAAGCCCTCCTGAACGACCGAGACGACCAGGCGGCCGTCCCGGGTGAAGATCTGCCCGCGCGCGAAGCCGCGGGCGCCGTACGCGCTGGGGCTGTCCTGGTCGTACAACAGCCAGTCGTCGGCCCGGAACGGGCGATGGAACCACATCGCATGGTCGAGGCTTGCCATCATCGTGGTGCCGTCGTTCCAGCTGCGGATGCCGATCGGCAGCAGCGCCGTGTCGAGCAGGGTGAAGTCCGACTCGTAGGCGACGATGCAGGCGTGAAGCAACGGATCGTCGGGGAGCGCGCCGTCGGTCTTGAACCACAGCTGCTGGCGCGGCGGGAGCGGCTCGTCCTTCTGCCGCTCGAGCGGTGTCTTGGTGATGTGCCGGGCGTCGACGGGGCGTTCGCGGTCGTACCAGTCGCCGAGGAACTCCTTGTAGGGCTCCATGCGCTCCTTGAACTTCGGCAGTGACTCGGGGTCGGGCACGTCGGGCATCGCCACCTGGTGCTCGGGCCCCGGCTCGTCGATCTGGAACGAGGCGGCCAGGTTGAAGATCGCCTTGCCGTGCTGGATGGCGACGACCCGCCGTGTGGTGAACGAGCGGCCGTCGCGGATCCGGTCGACCTCGTAGAGGATCGGCACCGTGGGATCGCCGGGCCGGAGGAAGTAGGCGTGCAGCGAGTGCACCCGCTTGTCGTCGTCGACGGTGCGCCCGGCGGCGACCAGCGCCTGGCCCGCGACCTGGCCGCCGAACACGCGCTGGCGCTCCTCGTCGGGGCTCAGACCACGGAAGATGTTGACCTCGATCGCCTCGAGGTCGAGCAGCTCGACGAGGGCGTCGAGTGCTTTACTCATTCAAACTGCTGGACTCACTCGCAGGCGGCGCAGGCGGCGCAGGCGGCGCAGGCGGCGCAGGCGGCGCGGGTGGCTGACGCAGCGACGTCAGCCACCCGGCGACGGGCAGGCGACCCTGCTCCTCGAGCTGTTGGCGACGGGCCTCGAACGCCTCGCTGCGGTCGAACAGGTGGTAGGCGACCGCGGTGACGGCGAAGGCGTCGGAGCTCGCGTCCTTCTCGGCGTCGGCCATCGCCAGCGCCGTTGCCCGATACTCCTGGTAGAGGCTAGAGCCGCGCGTCTTGTTCAAGGAAAGGGCGGCGAGGAAGACGAGCTTCGGCAGCAGCAGCTGGCGGTTGGCGAGCGCCAGGTTCAGCATCTGGTTGAGGATGTCCCGCTCGCCGTACAGGCGCTCTGCGTCGGTGAGCCCCTCGCCGGCGAGAGTCAGTGCGAACAGCTCGTCGCATGCGGTGAGGTAGCCGTCGAGGAACCCCTCGGCCGGCACCGCGTAGTGCGTCTGCTCGGTGATGGCGGACGCCTTGTTCTCGTCGACGAGCCGGCTCATCAGCTGCAGGCCGAGGTCGAGGAAGGCGGTTCCCGCGTCCTCGGCGGTCGTCTCTTTGGCGCGGGAGTCGACAGCCTCGCCGCGCTCGATGTCCCACAGCTCCAGCCGAACGGACGTGGACGCGTCGGACTGCATCACCGACCCGGTGACGACGTAGTTCAGCTCGGCGCCCTCGCTGCGGCCGAGGTCGATGACGTCCTCGGGCGCCCAGCCCTCGGCGGGGACGACCGGGCCCAGGCCGCGCACCACGGGGATGACCGCCATGGCCTCGATGTCGGACGTGTACAGCAGCGCCTCGGCCAGGGCCAGCGGCGTCGACCGGGCCAGGCCGCCGATCGTCGTCGAAGGCTCGGGGGCTCCGCCGACGCGCTCCTGGCCGCCGGCGTCGGCCAGGGTGAGGATGCCCACGCTGGTGCGGCGGGTGACCGACGGCAGCAGCCAGTCGGGCCGGCCCAGGTAGGTGTGCCACAGCGGCCGGGGCACGTCGACGATCGTGGGGGCGGCGTCGGGCTCGGCCGCGGCCGGCGGGCCCAGCTCGGCGGCCTTGAGCTCGTCGAGACTGCGGGCGAACCCGGCGACCTGTTCGCGGGCGTGCGGCGCGTTGAGCAGTCCGATCCGGTGGAGCAGGGCCTCGCCCTCCTGCCGGCGGTTCGCCTGCACGCAGGCGTTCAGCAGGTTGAAGCCGACGCTGAGGGCGTGGCGCTCGGGGATGTAGCGGGGGAAGACCAACTCGAACACGGCGTCGACGTGGCCGGCGTTGCCCAGGTCGCCGCTGATCATCAGCAGGGCGTCGGACTGGTCGGCAGCGAGCGCCAGCACGCCGTTGTAGAGCTCGAGCGCGCCAGGCAGGTCACCCTCGTCGAGGCGTTGGCGGGCCAGCCACAACTGCGGGCGCCAGCTGCCGTCGACCTCGGAGATGCTCTCCAGCGCCTCCAGGTAGGCCT
>JAFAUA010000350.1 GCA_019243595.1 Acidimicrobiia bacterium | reverse complement strand
CATCGATCTCGCCCAGCGCTGGGCGCACGACGACGCCGCTCCCCTCCACTGGAGCGTTGGCGCCCGGGGCGCCGCGCTGGCGGCCCTCGCCATTCCCGTCGTCGTGTTCAGCGGGGGGACCCCTACGCGCTTCATCTACTTCCGCTTCTGATGCTGCCGCGCCAGTTCCCGCGCGCCGTGATGATTGCCGTGGCCATCTTCGTGGCCGCGGATCTCGCCATCCGCATCGCCGCCTCGGCGGGGGCCCTCCCCCGACCCGGGGAGTGGCCGGCGCCCGAAGCGGAGCACAAGGTCGAACAAATGGCGTCGTGGCGCGGCAATCACGGTCCCGGTGGGATCGCCATCGTCGGGGATTCGACGGTCGACGACGGGATCGATCCGACAGTGCTGGAGGGCTCGCTGGGTAGAGGCGTGGCGGCCTACAACGCCGCCCTGGCGGCGGAGCCTCCCGACGTCCTCGCAGCCTGGACGGAGAAGATCGTCGAGCCACGCCTCCGTCCGCGCACGGTCGTGCTTGGCGCCACGCCCGCGCTCGTCAACGCGAACATCGCAGGCACCATTGCGCTGGCCCAGGCCTTCCGCTCCTCAGGCCCGATGCGACACGCCATGGGCACGGAGCGCGTGGGTGACACGGCGCAGCGTGTGACCGGAGACGTGTCAGCCCTGTTTCGTTACCGGCGCGTCCTGCGACGGCCGACGCTGTGGACCGCTGGTCGGCACAATGGGGCGCACGGCGCCGGGGCGGTCTTCGACCCTCCGCTCTCGCGCAACGGGATGGCCCTCGCTGGCGTCGACGCCACCCTCGGCACGTTCCAGGGGCGGCCGTACAACGTCTCAACGCGGGTCGCGCAGATCGCGGGCGGTTTGTTCCACAAGTTCCAGGTCGGGGCCGCCCGAGTCGACGACCTGCGCGCGCTGATAAGCCGCATGCGCGCTCGCGGGATCTCCGTGCTCGTCGTCAGCATGCCGATCAGTCCGGTGGGATTAACCGCCCTTCCTCGCGGCGAGGCCGACCTTCGAGCGGCAACGACGGCGCTGCAGCAGGCGGCGGCCGCGGGGGGCGCCGCGTTCGTCGACGGTGGCGTCTGGGACGGCTCGCTCTTCGGCGATCCGATACACCTCAACGGTCGCGGCGCGGCCCGGTTGAGTGCGGTCGTAGCAGCCGCGCTCGGAAGGATGTAGCTGGCGATCGCGGTGCTCAGGCGTATCCGGCGAGGAGTCCGGGCGCCGCGAGACGAGCGATGGCCGCGGCGAGGGCGTCGCTCGCGCCGGCCTCACCGAGCGCCGTCCGGGCCCGCAGGGCGAGCACGCCGACGACCGAGTCGGGCGAAGTGTCACCAGCCTCGGCCAGCAGCTGGGCCGCCGCGCTGGCGTCGCCGGTGCGAGCCTCGATCTCGGCGAGCAACGCGTTCGCCGCCTGTTCGGCCGGCCGGGCGCGCACGGCAGCGGCCGACGTCAGCGCGTGCTCGGCGAACGTCCGTGCCTCGACGAAGTGGCCCGTTGCGGTCAGCCCGATGCCCCGCAACAGCCCGCGGCTCATGCCCTCGAGGGACGACATCCCAGGAAGGGTGCGGTCGTCCGACAGCAGGGTCAGCGCCTCATCGATACGGCCGGCGAGCAGGAGCCCCTCAGCGGCGGCCAGCCACCCCATCCACGCGACGGGGTCGGGGAGGAGGTCGGCGGCAGGCGCAACGGTCGTCGGGTCGACGGCGAGGTCGACCAGGAAGCCGATGCCCTTGGTGAGCACGGCCACACCCGTCTCCTCGGGGACATCGATACGGCGCGCCGCGGCGATGCAGGCCCGGGCCTCGTCGATGCGGCCGGTGAGGCGCGCGAACCGCGCCTGCAAGCAGTGCCCATGCAGCTCGAACTCGGGGAAGTGCAGCTCGGCCGCCATCTCCATCGCCCGCTTCGCGTAGCCGTCGGCGGTGGCGATGTCGGCGGGTCCGCCCAGATAGGAGCGGAAGGTGTGGTGCCACGCCAGCAGGATGCGGACGTTGGCCTGGCCCGAGCGGTCGCCGATCTTCTCGGCGTGGTGCAGGCCGTCGCCGAGCCAGTCGGTGACGCGCGGGTCCTCGGGTCTGACCAAGGCGAGGAAGCTCTGGGCCGCGAGCTTGCCCTGCTTCTCGCCGGACTCCTCGAACAGCACCAGCGAACGCTCGAGCGCCTCCGCCGCCTCGCTCATCTGACCCGAGTTGAACAGGGCTACGCCCATGTTCGACCAGGCCCAGCCCTCCTTGTCCTTGCGCCCGACCGCAGCCCACCGCTCGGCCGACGCCCGCAAGCCGGGCACTGCTTCCTCGGGGGCGCGGAACATGTGCGTGACGGTCTCGACGTGGGTCCGCTCGGCCGCATCGTCGGGAGAGAGGTCCTGGTCGTCGAGGTGGTGCAGCACTTGGAGCGCCTCTTCGCCCCGGCCCGCGTTCGCCAGGTTCGACGCCAGCCGCAGCAGCACGCCGGTGTCCCGTTCGCCGTGGGCGACCGCCTGCTGCAGCAGGGTGATCCCGTCGTTGAGACGGAAGCCATCGAGGAGCCCGATACCCGCATCGCGCAGAGCCGCAGCCGCTTCATTCTGGACGTCCTCGTCGTCGGACAGGTAGCCGGCGGCCCGTTCGAGCTGTCGC
Organism: Acidimicrobiia bacterium; assembly: GCA_019243595.1. Lineage (GTDB taxonomy): Bacteria > Actinomycetota > Acidimicrobiia > Acidimicrobiales > AC-14 > CADDZP01. The sequence continues at coordinate 1,602 of JAFAUA010000350.1, read as the reverse complement.
GCCCGCTGCACGCCATCGGTGACAGCCAAAGCGGCCCGGCGGTGCCACTCGCCGCGGACCCGGCGCGGCAGCGTCTCGTACGCCACCTCGCGCAGCAACGGGTCGGCGACCTCGTAGCACTCGTCCTGGCGCTGGCGCAGCAGTCCGGCCGCCACCAGGCTGCGGAGCGCAGCACCCGGCCCGGCCAGCCCGAGGGCGGCGACCTGGTCCTCCAGGGCAACGTCGCCGAGCACCGAGACTCGCTGAATGGCGCCCTTCTGGTCGGCGGGAAGCGCGTCGAGGCGGGCGGCCAGGATGGCCTGGAGCGTCGGGGGGAGCGACGCTGTCTCGCCGTCGTGCGAGCAGACAACGGTGACCAGCTCGCGCAGGTACAGCGGGTTGCCCGTTCCCCGCTCGACGAGCGACATCACACGGTCGTCGGGCTCCACGCCCTGGGGGAGGAGCGAGTTCACCAGCGCCTCGCTGTCGGTGGGGCTCAGCGGTGCGAGGCGCACAGTCGTCGATCCGGGAAACCGCATCAGCCAGTCGTCGGGACGGCCGACGAGGGCCAGCATCACGGGCACGTCGACGACGCGCGCCATCAGGGCCCCGAGCAGGTCGAGGGTCTCGTCACCCGAGCGATGGATGTCGTCGATGGTCATGAGCACCGGCTGCTCGGCGGCCTTCGACTCGATGTAGCGCCGGTAGGCCCAGAGTTGCTCCTGGCGGAAGGCTTCGGGATCGAGCTCCAGGAGCGACGGGTCCATCTCGCCTGCCACCGACTTCACGCGCACGTCGACCTCGGCGTTGCCCATCGGACCCAGCTGCTCGGCGATCTCTCGTGCCACCTGGGGTCCACCGAATCCGCCGTAGGCCGGGTAACGCGCAGTTGCAACGGCGGCCTCGCCGGCAACCTCGGCGCGCAGCTCGTCGAGCAGTCGCGTCTTGCCCATGCCCGCCTCGCCGGTCACGAGCACGACCCCGGCGCGCCGGTCGCGCACGACCCGCCGCCACTGCGACCGCAGGAACGCCAGCTCGTCGTCGCGGCCGACGAGCGGCGGACTGTCACCGGCCATCGCGTGCGCTTCGCTGCGCAGGCCGAGGACCTCGAAGACCGGCACCGGATCGCGCTTGCCCTTGAGGAGCACGGGCTGCCGTTCGCGAAAGGCGATGCCGCCGGTGGCCAGCTCGGCCGTGAGAGGACCGACGAGGACCTCGCCACCCGAAGCCGCCTTCTCGAGACGGGCCGCAACGTTGACGGCGTCGCCGATCACCGTGACGTCACCGTCGCGGCCGACGGCAGTAGCCATCACCTCGCCGCTGTTGATGCCGATGGAGAACGCCAGGTCGCCGCCGAGGTCGCGCATGGCCAGCGCAGCGGCAACCGCTCGTTCGGCGTCGTCGTCGTGGGCGACGGGCACGCCGAACACGGCCATGAGGGCGTCACCGAGGTACTTGTCGACCGTGCCGCCGTGGCTCTCGACGACCTCGGCCATGCGGCGGAAGGCGGCGTCGACGCTGCGGGCGACGGCCTCAGGATCGGCGTTCTCCGACAGCGTGGTGAACCCGACGACGTCGGCGAACAGGATCGTCGCCAGCTTGCGCTCGCCGGCTGTACCGGTC
>JAFAUA010000301.1 GCA_019243595.1 Acidimicrobiia bacterium | reverse complement strand
CGGTAACACCCGCCGACGTCCACACGTCGCCGTCGCGCACGAAGATGCGATCGGGTTCGACCGTCACGGTCGGGAAGGACTCGGCCAGCAGGTCGCACCAGCCCCAGTGCGTCGTCGCCCGCCGGCCGTCGAGGAGTCCGGCGGCGGCCAACACGAAGGCGCCGCTGCACACCGACGAGACTCGGCGGCACTTCGGCGACAGCCGACGGATCGCGGAGACGAACGTGTCGTCGGCCATGACCTCTCGTGTGCCCGCACCGCCAGCGACGACGAGCGTGTCGATCGCACCGCGCACGTCGGCCAGGGCCCGGTCGGCCCACAGGGCGATCCCGCTGCTCGCTCGCACCACACCGGCGGTCGGAGCCACGACGTCGACCCGGTAACCGCCGGCCGCGGCGAAGACCTCGGCCGGTCCCGCGACGTCGAGCGACTGCACGTCGGGGAAGGCGACGATCACGACACGGCGCATACGCCCAGCATGCGTCGTTGCGGCCGGTGGCCGCAATGACAGCTATCCCACGTTTTCGGCCATCAGGCCAGGGGGTCGGTCAGGCGCGGCCGGGGCTGCCGAAGGCCTCGACGCGGGCCTGGCGGACGGCCCGGGTGAGGAGGTCGACGACGAGGCGGGCCCGCTTGTCGTCGGGGAGCTCCTTGTGCAGGCTGGCAGCCAGCGAACGGGCCGCCAGCAGGGCCATCGGACTGCCCTGGGCGACCTCGACGAGCTCGTCGGCTGCCCGCTCGAGCGGCACCTGGGTAGCGCCCATGTCGAGGGCCAGCGCCAAGAGGTAGGGGGCGAGCTCGCTGCGGTCGACGGGGACGGCGCCGTCTTGTCCGGTCTCGGAGTGCGCGGCGCGGTCGAGCGACTGAGCAGAGAGGAGCATCTCTCGCATTTCCCGGATGCGGGACCGGGCCCTGCTCATTTGGTCTCGCAGACTGGCTGCTTCTTCGACGGCCACGGGGGCGAACCTCGAACGGTATGAGCGGGCGGGCAGAAAACTGCGCGCTCTCATACCCACGGCGGCCGGCAATTAACCCTCGCGAGCAGGCCTCTACGCGGATTTCACGGGCGCTAGTCGAGGGGCCCGCAGAGCTTGCACGGCGCCATCCCCGTTGCCGGGAGCTTCACCGTCCGCAGCTCGCTCTGGGGACGGTCGGCGACCACCGGGCAGTCCGGCCGGTGGAACATCGAGCCGGTGCGGGTGGCGACGAACGTCCCGTTGGCGGCGCCGGACGCAGCCGCCCCACCCGAGGGCCGGGCCCCGTTGCCTTCGATCGCCGCCCCGTCGAGCTTGGCTTCGATCCGGGCCAGGAGCTCGATGGTCTGACGCTCCCCCGCCACCAGCCTCGTCAACCAGTAGCCGAAGTAGAGGGCAGCGCCGATCGCCGACAGCACGATGCCGAGCAGACCACCCGAGATCAGGTACGGGATCTCCTCGAACAGGCGGGTCGTGTGGGCGGCGCCGTACCAGCCGATGAAGACGAGGATGACCCCGAGCGGCATGAGGACCCCGCCGGCGATCGCCAGCCACTTGTCGGTCGGGACCATGCTCGCCCGCCGCCTGACACGGGCCAGGCCCCTGGCCAGTTCCTCGTCGTCGACGTAGGGCGCCGCGGCCGCGCTCTCGGCCTCCGCAGGGAAGGTGGATGCCGTCACCGTGGTACCTCCAGGGGACAGGTCGCGGGTGGTTTGTCGACGAGCTCGCCAAGCAACCGCCAGGAGCCGAACCCGACGAGGCCGGCGGCGGCGAGGGCGACGACGATCCAAATGGCGCCGAAGCCGTCGAAGGTCTTGGCGATGTTCACACCGCCGATGTTCTGGGTCGCGCCGCGGCCGGCGGAGCGGGTACCGAAGGTGCCGCTGGAGCTCGTACCCACGCTCCCGAGCGGAGCCGAGGTCGAGCCGGAGACGCCGCTGCCGAGCACAGACGTGCCGCCTCCGCCGCCGCCCGACGTGGCGCCCGCTCCGGTGTCGGCCGACTCGGAGGGCTGCCCGAAGCCCTCCCCGGCGGCGACGGAGACGCGGGAGCCGCCGAGCGTCAGGATGAGCACGTTCTTCGACGGGTCGCTCGGAGGAACCCAGGTCCACACGATCGAGCTGGCTTGGTAGGTGATGCTGCCCGCGTTGCGCTCGGTGATCGGCTGGCTGACGTAGACCTTCATCCCCAGGTTCGTCAGCGCCTGGTTGGCCGCCGCCGCGGCGGCGGCGTTGAGAGGCGAGCTCGAGCTACCGACGTGCAGGCCGCCCTGGTCGAGGGTTGCGGGCTGGCCGCCGACGGTGAGGCCCTGGAGCAACGTGGCCCCGTTGGCCGACGAGTTGGATCCGTCGGTCGTCGCCGTCGCCGTGCTGATGAGCGACTTGATCTTGACGACGCCGCCGATGTCGATGTTCTGGATGACGCTGTCAGCGAGCGTTTTCACCGAGTTGCCGTCGAGCGTGCTCGAGCTGTCGGAGTGCATGTTCCCGTAGTTGACCCCCGACTGCTGCGCGCTCTTCACGTCGGCGACGGCGTGCACGTTGTTCGCATCGGCGTGCGAGGTAAGCGTGGTCCCCGGGATCTGGCCGTAGCTGGCGTCGGGGGCCGTCCCGGCACGGGCCTCGGCCCTGATCGGATACTGCAGGGCGGGCGACACCGTCTGCACCAGGCTGGTGACGGCGTCGGGCCGCGGGATGGGACCGACGGCGCTGGGGAGCGCGACAAGGACGAGGCTTCCGGCGTTGCCGCCGTAGGCGCCCGGCCAGGCGATCGACGACAGGGCGTAGCCCACGCCGCCGTTGGTGAGGATCGACGTCGTGTACGGAACGTCGCCCTGGCCTTCAGGGTGGGCCTGGGCGCTGGGCTCGTCCTCGGTGAACTCCATGCCCGGCGCGGCGGCGATCGCCGAATAGCTGCCGAGGGTCGTGTCGTCCGCCCTCGCCGCGCTCGCCACCCGGATCCCGAACACCCCGGCCAGCAGCAGGCCCACGACGACGTAGGCCAGAGCTCGCATCCGCCGCGTGGAGCTCACCCCACCGCCCCCATGTAGGCGGCGGAGACCGCGTCGGTGATGTCCCCGGTCTCGCCCATGCGGTAGATCCGGCCCTGGGTCATCACCGCTGCGAAATCGGCGACCGACAGGGCGGTCTGCACGAACTGCTCGACGAGCAGGATCGCCATCCCCTGCTCCTTCAGCTGGGCCACGTGCTCGTAGAGGCCGGCGACGATGCGGGGCGCCAGGCCGAGGGAGATCTCGTCGAGGAGGAGAAGCTTCGGGTTCGTGGCGACGGCCCGCGCCATCGCCAGCATCTGCTGTTCACCACCTGAAAGGGTGCCAGCTAACTGGTGGCGGCGCTCGGCGAGCCGAGGAAACGCGGAGTAGGCCCGCTCCTCCACCTCGTCGTCGGTGACCCCGATGCGGTACGTCATCATCCGCAGGTTCTCGGCGACGGTGAGGTTGGCGAAGATGCTGCGCCCTTCGGGGACGGTGCAGACGCCGAGACGGGCCATCGCCTCGGGCGCAGCGCCGTTGACGTGGACGCCAGAGATGTGGACGCAGCCCGACCACGCCGGATGGCCACCGCTCGCTGTCCGGATCAGCGTCGACTTACCCGCCCCGTTGGGACCGAGGAGGGCGAACACGGTGGCCGGCGGGACGACCAGGTCGACGCCATGCACCACCTCGATGCGGCCGTAGCCGGTGTGGACGTCGATGAGCTCGAGGGCGGGCGTCTGGCCGTGGTGGCCGTTCCCGCCACCGTTCGACGCCCCGGCACCGGCGTCGGCGACCAGCGGCACGAACCCGACGTGGGGCACAGCCTCGGCGGGTCGGCGCTCGCCGCGAGACTGCCACCAACCTCTGATCTGCTCGAGGTTGTGGCTGGTCAGGGCAATCGCGCCTTCGGGGTTGCGCGCCAGGCCGAGGGCGGCGAGCCCCGTCAGCATGAACGACAGGCCGCGGATGTCGGGGTAGTGGGCGGACAGGACGAACAGGTAGGCGTAGGAGACGCCGGCGAACAAGGCCGCCAGGATCGAGTCGACACCCCAGACGGCGAGCAAAAGGAAGATGGCCAGGCTGTTCAGGACCTGGAAGTTCAGGCTGCCCACCGATCCCTGCAGCCCGCCGAACAGCGCGCCCGCCAGCCCCGCCAGGCCGGCCGACGCCGCGAACACGATGAGCTTGGTCCACGTGAGGCTCATGCCGAGCGTGGCACACGCGACCTGGCTGTCGGACATCGCCACCAGGCGCCGGCCGAACGACGACCGGCGTACCGCGACGACACCGACGGCCGCCGCCGCGAAGACGACGGCAATCAGGACGACGAACGCGCTGTCGCCGTGCACCAGGACGCGCCCGACCTTCAGGGCGCCGCCCTGGCCGAAGATGTTGTTGTTGTCGAAGAAGACCGCCGTCATGGCCACACCGAAGGCGAACGTGGCGAGGGCCAGGTACAGGCCGCGAAGGCGCAGGGCGGGCAGCGCCGACAGGGCGCCCAGGGCGCCGGCGAAGGCCACGGCAGCAAGCACGCCCAGCACCGAGTCGCCACCCGCCACCTTGCCCATGGCGAAGGCGCCGAAGCCGACGAACGTCCACTGGGCCAGAGAGATCTGCCCGCCGTAGCCGGTGAGCAGCACGAGCGAGAGCAGGATCAAGGCGGCGACGAGCCCACGACCGAGGGTGAAGACGTTGCTCCCCGACAGCGTCGTGGCCAGGACCCACGCGGCGACGACGAAGACGGCGGCGGCGATCAGCGATGTTCGGAGCGAAGGCACCTTGGTGGTGCGCCGGGCAAGGGCGCGACCAACACGCAGACGACTCTGGGGGAAGATCAGCAGGGCGATGTACAGGAAGATGACGGGCACCGTCGGGCGGAGCTGGCTCAGGACGCTGCGCGGCCCGTAGCCCACGACGTAGGACTCGAGCAGGCCCAGCGCCACGCCGCCCACGAACGTGAGCGGCAGGCTCTTGAGCCGCCCGACGATGCCCGCTGCGTAGCCGTTGATGACGAGCAGCGTCAGCAGCAGGATGTCGAGTGTGACGAGCGGGGCCAGGAGGACGCCCGCCAGGGCGGCGAGTGACGAGCCCATCGCCCAGCCGAGCAGGCGCACCCGACCGGGAGCGGCGCCGAAGTAGGAGGCCAGGTCGGGCGCGTCGACCGTGGCCCGGAGGGCGACGCCGATGCGGGTCCGGAACAGGAACAGCCGCAGCAGGACAGCTACGGCGAGAGCTGCCAGCACGACGATGATCTGGTGGTACGACACGTTGACGCTGAACAGCTGCACGTGGTCAGCGTTGAAGAACCGCGGGATCGTGCGGGGCACGCCGGGGTCCCAGATCCACTGCCCGACGCCGAGCAGGAACAGCATCAGGGCCACGGTGACGATCACCCGGACCTCTTCGGAGGCCGTGTGCAGGTTGCGCATGATCAGGAGATCGATGAGCACGCCGAGCAACGGCGCGAAGACGAACAGGATGAACAGCAGAGCCAGAAGCGCCGGCCATCCCTCCTGGACGGTGAGCCTCCAGTACATGAAGGCGGCGATCATTCCGACGGCGCCGTGGGCGAAGTTGAAGATGCCCGACGTGATGTAGGTGACGACGAGACCAGTGGCGCTCAGCGCGTAGATGCAGCCGACGACGACGCCGACGACGGTGAACGCCAGGAAGGTCGTCACGGAGTGATCACTGCTGGACGAAGTTGTAGACGCCGTCGCACCGGTAGCCAGAGGCTGAGTCCGACGCCCGAACGAACTTGCCGCCCTTGATGTCGACGATGACGTAGCACTTGTCGGGGCCCTTCCCCGCCGGGTCCCCAGGCCCGAGGATGCCGTTGGAGTCGAACTGGTGGATGTTCTTCAGGGCTGCGAGCAACGTCGCCCGCTTGGCCTGAGGACCAGCCGCTTGCAGGGCCTGGACGAACAGCCGCGCCGACGTCCATCCATACACGGTGAAGAGGTCGGGGTTGGCGCTGGGGTGCGTCTTCTTCAGCCAGGTCAAGAACAGGTTGACCTCGGGGTTGGAGCCCCGGTCCTCGCCCAGGTACATCGCCGTCGGCAGGTAGATGTGCATCCCCTCGAGCGCGTCACCGCCCGCCAGGGGGATCAACTGCGGGTCGTAGGCCGAGGCGCCGAGGATCGTGAGCTGGGGGTGCCAGTTCTGCTGCTGGGCCTGCTGGGCGATGCGGGCAATGCCCTTCACGTCGGCCGCGACCAGCACGAGCGTCTGGACCCCGGCCGACCGCATGCTCACGATGTCGGCGGTGAAGTCGGTCTGCGTGGGCGAGTACAGCTGGTCGTAGACGAAGTTGTAGCCCTCCTTCTGCATCGTGCCCTTGATGCCGACCCAGGAGTCCTTCGCCGACTGCACGTCGCCGACCAGGCTCCCGGCCTTGCTGATGGCGCCCGGCTGCTTGGCCTTGAAGTAGTCGAAGGGGCCGGTCGGCGCGCCGGTGCGCAGCGGCTGGGGGCTGAAGTTGTTGGGCTCGTGAGCGGCGTCGATCGACAGGGCGTTGTGGATGTCGGGCACTTCCTGGTGGGCGTTGAAGACCGCGGCGCCGCAGTTGTCGTAGAGGCTGAAGCTGCCGACGAAGGCGAACACCTTGGGGATGTCGCTCTCGGTCAGCGTCTTGTTCTGACCGCAGTCGAACTGGTCGTCCCGCGGCAGGGCCTTGAGCTGGCGCCCGTAGACGCCGCCTTGGCTGTTGATGTACTGGAAGTAGGCGTCGGTGCCGTTGAAGGCACCGGCGAACAGGCCCGGCACGGGGCCGGTGAGGATCGAGACGTTCGAGACGGTGATCGAGTTGCCGGTCACGCCCACGTCGGTGGATCCACCGTTGTCACCCGAGAAGCCGCCCTTGGGGCCCCCCGGGCTCGACCCGCCGCCGCTGTTACCGTTCGACGCCGCCGCGGTCGCGCCGCCCCCACCCGAGGACGTGGCGCCGTTGGGCCCAGCAGCCGCCGCCCCGTTGTCGGTCGAGCCGCCTGGGCCGACGTCACCACCGAGATTCTCGTTGCCGGCCGACGCGCCGCCGTTGCGACCGGCGCCCAGCGCCTCCAGCTTCTGGGCCCTCGTCGTCCGCGACCCGCATCCGGCCGCCGCCAAGGCGAGCACGACCCCGACCACGACGAGCCTCGATCTGCGCATGGCGCCCCCTGGAATCTGACGGGTCGTCGGAAACGGTACTTTTCGCCGCCCGGTGGCCGTCCTCCTGGCTGGGTTATGAAGTTGCTCCCACCCAGAGTGGTATCGCAAATCGACCCGGCGCGCTGCTCGCCGGCGCTAGCCGCCGACACCCAGGTCGGCGAGGAGGGTGCCCCACTGGGCGAGGTCGCGATCGGCCAGGAAGTTGTCCCGGACCCGCTCGTGGGCGGCGGCGCCCATGCGCTGGGCCGCGGGCGGGTCGGTGAGCAGGGTCCGGGCCGCGGAGGCGAAGGCGCCGAGGTCGTGGGGATCTGCGATCAGCAGGCCGTCGACCCCGTCACGGACCTGGTCCTGAATGCCGCCGACCGCAGAGCCGACGACCGGCCGCCCCTTCCACATGGCCTCGGCAACGGTCAGGCCGAACCCCTCGCGGAGGCTCTTCTGGGCGACGACGGCGGCATGGCGTTGCAGGGCATTGACGATGGCTGCGTTCTGGTCGAGGTCGTCCATCGGCAGCGAGACGAGGGACGCCGTCGCTCGCGTCTCCGACGGCAACTGCTCCCACATGGCCACGCACTCGTCGAGCACCTGCTTTCCCTCGGGATCGTCGGTGACACCACTCACGTCGGGGCCGACCAGTAGAAGGTGGGCGCCGGTCTCGGCGCCCAGCGCGGCGTCCACGAAGGCGCGCAGCACGCCGGCCATGTCCTTCAGGCGGTCCCAACGGGACACCTGCAGAAGAACAGGGACGTCCGGCGACAGCGGGCCACCGACCCGGCGCACCTGCGCCTCGAGATCGGCGGTGCGCTCCCGGTCGTCGCTGTCGGCGAACACGGCTCCGTCGCCGCTGTGGTCGAGGATTCCGGCCCGTCCCAGGATGGCAAGCACGGCGTCGTCGTCGAGCGGTGCGTTCTTCGCGGAGAGCGGGTCGATGGCGGGAGCGATGATCCGGGCGCGTGTCTCCGGGATCCAGTCGGGCACGTACTCGGCACGCGAAAACACGGCGGCGGCGGCGGTGTCGACCCAGGGACGTAGGAAGGCCCACGCGTCGTCCGTGCACTCGTTGGTCGTCTCCGTGCCCACGTGGCAGCGCCAGACGGCGACGACCCCGCGATCGCGGAGCAGGGGTAAGAGCCCCACCGGCTGGGGGTCATGGACGAGGACCACGTCTTCCGGCCTCACTTGGTCGAGCAGCGGCTTGGCGTTGTCGGCGATGACCTCCTGGAACACACGCCGCTCGTCCTCGCCGAGGGGGCCATCGTCGCCGGTCTCGCCGTGAAGGCGATTGTGGATCCGCTTGGTGATGGCGAAGAACTCCGGCGAGCCGTCGATCACGACCCAGCGGCTGTCGACGCCCGCACCCTTGGTGTACCGGACGAGGCGGTGCAGCATCTCGGCCACGCCTCCGCCCGCGGCAGTCGAGCTGACGTTCCACACGGTCCGTCCCCCGAACCGGCGCCGTCCGGTCTCGGCCAGCATCCGGAACTCCTCAGCCCGGTCCGGCCGCAGAAAGGGCGCCAGCCGCTCGGTGTCCATCGGTGCCACATCGACGTCGTGCACGGCGGGCATCATCGCGGACGGCGCACCCTCGCGTGTCGAACGCCGGTACGGTTGGCGGCCGTGACCGTCGACGACCTCGGCGACAACCGGGCGGCCGCAGAGCGGCTGCGGCAGCTCTTCGAGACGATCGGCGACGTCGTCAGCTATCGCTACCGGGTCATGCCGACGCCCGGTTACGAATACATCAGCGCCAACTGCGAGTCGCTCGTTGGTTACAGCGCCGAGGAGTTCTACGACGACCCGGAGCTGTGGCTGAAGCTCGTGCATCCCGACGACCAGGGAGCGCTACAACTCATGTTCGTGCCTGGTGCCTCACCGATCACAGTGCGGTGGCGCACACGTGACGGCGACCTCCGGTGGGCACTCCAGAGCGCGTCGACGAAGGTCGATGCCCACGGCAACGTCGTCGCCTTCGAGGGGTTGGTGTACGACATCACCGAACGGGTGCGACTCGTCGAGGAGCGCCGCCAGCGCGGCCTGGAGCTGCACGACCAGGTCGTGCAGGGTCTCGCCGTGGCGCGCCTCGCCTTCGACGTCGACGATCGGGAACGCCTCGACCAGGCGCTGACCCAGAGCTTGAACGCGGCCCGCCGGCTGGTGGAGGAGCTGCTCGGTCCCGGGGTGATCGACGCCGGCGACCTTCGCCAGGAGCTCTCCTAAGACGGGTTCGCGATCTCGCGAATGAAACCCAGACGCGGGGGTAGGCGGAACGGATGGGTAACGAGACGCCGCTCGAGCGGGCCTGTCGGGACACCGGGCTGTCGAGCGGGGACCTGTGGCTCCGCTACTTCGCTCTCGGCGGCAACGCCGCCCCCGTGGAGGTTCGGGCTCACGTGTGCGGCGGCGCCGAGCTCACGAGTGCCGAGAAGGATGTCGTGATTCAGGCGATCAACGAGCGCTACATGGAGCTCGGTCGCCCGAACCGACTCCCGTACGCCACCGAGGTGTGATCCCGCCCGCCGGCGGGGATACCTTGTAGGTAGTTCCGTGCCACGAGCAACCGGAGGGGTCATGGCGCAGAGCACCGAGGTGCCTGGCGTCGACCGACCCAACGTCGTCGCCGATCTCGCACTCGAGATCGAGCACCTCCGCCGGGCCCTGGTCAGCCGCGACGTCATCGGCCAGGCAAAGGGCATCCTCATGGAGCGGTTCAAGGTGACCGCCGACGAAGCGTTCCGCCTGCTCGTCGCCGCCTCCCAGCACCAAAACATCCGCGTCGCCGAGCTGAGCGCCAACCTCGCCGGCACCGGTGAGTGGAGCGGACCGGTTCCGGAGCACTGAGCGTGCCGCCCGAATCCCGCCGCGAGTTCGAGAATGCCCG
>JAFAUA010000287.1 GCA_019243595.1 Acidimicrobiia bacterium | reverse complement strand
CGTCGACCAGCAGCTCGTTGCGCGTGTAGATGGCGTCGCGGCGGTCGGTGAAGGAGAACTCGGACAGCTTCGACTCGGTGATCGCCTCGGGGGGGCAGGGCTCCACGCACAGGTCGCAGTGGATGCAGCGGAGGTAGTTGATCTCGTAGACGAACCCGTAGCGCTCGCCGGGCGACACCGGGTCGTCGGGCGGGTTGTCGGCACCGCGCACGTAGATGCAGCGGGCCGGGCAGACACCCGCGCACAGCTCGCAGCCGATGCACTTCTCCATGCCGTCCTCGTAGCGATTGAGGACGTGGCGGCCGTGGAAGCGCAGGGGCTTCGGGCGCTTGACCTTGGGATACGGCACGGTGACGCGGGGCCGGAAGATCTGGCTGAACGTCACCTTGAAGCCGTCGAAGAGCCCCATTTAGACGCGCACCCCCCCGGCGCCTTCGGCCTCTTCCTGGGCCCGCCGGTTGCCGACCCTGATCGCCGCGCCCAGGGTGCCGAAGTACACGAGGCCGGCGCCGGCGACGCACGCCACGATCGTCACCGCGTTCAGCGCGCTGTGATTGGCGCCCCACGGCCAGTTGGCGTCGTCGCCGATCCGCAGGGCTGCGACCAGCAGCAGCCAGTACAAGGCCAGCGGGATCAGGCGCTTCCAGCCCAGGTCCATGAGCTGGTCGTAGCGAAGGCGCGGCAGCGTTGCGCGCAGCCAGACGTAGGCCGACACGAACACGAACAGCTTGAGGAAGAACCACACGACCGGCCACAGCGGAGCCAGGAAACTGATGTGCGGGCCCGACGGACCGCCCAGGAACAGCGTCACGGCCACGGCCGACACCGTGATCGTGTTCATGAATTCGGCCAGGTAGTAGAGGGCGAAGCGCACGCCCGCGTACTCCGTCATGTACCCGCCGACCAGTTCCTGTTCGGCTTCGACCAGGTCGAACGGCGGACGGTTGACCTCGGCCGTTGCCGCCACCAGGTAGATGAGGAACGGCACGACGCCGAGCTGCCACAAGTTCCAGTTCCACGTGCGCTGGTGCACCCAGATGTCGCGCGTCGTGAGCGAGCCGGTGATCAGCACGACCGATGCGATGGCGATGCTCATCGCTGCCTCGTAGGAGATCATCTGGGCCGACGCCCGCACCGAGCCCAGCAGCGGGTACTTCGAGCCCGACGACCAACCGGCGAGGAACACGCCGTAGACGGCGATCGACGACATGGCCAGCAGGAACAGGATGCCGATCGGCGGGTTGGCGAGCTGGAGGTACGTCTGGTGACCGGCGATCGAGATCTTGTCGCCGATAGGAATGATGGCGAACGCCGTGAAGGCGGGTACTGCGGCCAGGTACGGCGCCAGCCGGTAAATGCGCCGGTCGGCCTCGGCCGGCAGGAGGTCCTCCTTGAAGAACACCTTGATGCCGTCGGCCAGCGACTGGAGGATCCCGTACGGGCCGGCGCGGTCGGGACCGATGCGGTTCTGCAGGTCGGAGATGAACTTCCGTTCCCACCAGATGTAGAGGAGCACGCCGACGAGCAGGAAGACGAACGTGAGCAGGACCTTGAGGATCGTGATCAGCACGACCGCCAGGTCGATCCCGTGCGCGTAGAGCGGATCACCCATTAGGCGGTGGTCTCCACGCGCAGTTCGGTGACCGGCTGGCTGGCGTCGATGAGCTCGGCCGGGTCGGCGTCGCCGGGCGTGTTGAACGTCAGCGACGCGGAGCCGCGGGGCAGTCCATCGTCGATGTCCACCTCGATGGTGGCTGACGTGCGATGGGAGCTGATCTTCACGCGGTCGCCGCTGTTCACGCCCAACCGGTCGAGGTCGTGGGAGTTCATGCGCAAGCGCGTCCGGGGCGCCAGGTGGGCGAGCGACGCGCAGTGCTGCACAATGGCGCCGCCGTCGTAGAGCTTGCGGGTCGAGACAAGGCGAAGGGCGTACGCGTCGCGGCGGGGCGATTGCGACGGCTGGTCGAGGGCGTCGACCGAGAGCAGCGGCGGCTTGGCCGCCGGCGTCGGCGTCTCTTCCCCCGGGGCTTCCTCCTGCTCCGCCTGCTCCCCCTCGCCGGTCGCGGGGACAGCCTCGGGCCCGGTGACCGACTGGATGTCGGAGCCCGCGGTCTGGCTCTGGGCCGCCACGGCACGCATCTCGACGGCCTCGACGGGCGCGGCCGCCGCGTGCTCGGCCTCCGCCGCCACCGCCGACGGATCGAAGGGCAGGACGATGCCGTCACGCGCGCTCGGTCGGCCGAGGATCTCCATCGTCAGCCCCGCGTGTGACGGCGCCACGCGCTCGATCTCCTCGAAGAGGGCACCGAGCGAGTCGAACCCGAGATCCTCGCCGAGGCGGACCGCCAGCTCGGCAGCCAGGATCCAGTCGGGCCGCGCCGTGCCGGGCGCCGTGACCTTCTGGTTGACGACGGTGACGCGGCCCTCGATGTTGGTGGTGGTGCCGCCCTTCTCGCCCGGCCCGGCGGCCGCCAGCACGACGTCGGCCTGGCGCGCGGACTCCGTGAGGAACAGGTCGACGGCGACGACGAACCCGGCGCCCGCGAGGGCCCGGCGGGCCAGGGCTCGATCGGGGAAGTCGGCGAGCGGGTCCGCGCCCAGGAGGACGAGGGCCTGGATGCGGCCCTCGGCGGCGGCCGAGAGGATTCCGGTGGCGTCGAGCCCGCGCTCCTCGGGAAGCCGGCTCCACGCGTCGATAAACCACTGGTGACCGGCGTCGAGCGACACGCGCCCGGGCAGCACGCCAGGGGCGAGGCCCATGTCGAGGCTGCCCATCACGTTCGAACGCCGCAGCGCGGGGAGGAACTTCACGCCCGGCAGGCCGGCGAGGACGCGGGCGGCCTCGGCCACCCACTGGTCGGACTCGGCGAGCGACGGACGGCCGAGCACGACGACGACATCGCCGCTCTTGAGCAACTCCCCGGCGCCGTTGCTCCCATCGATCAACGAGCGCACCACTTCGGCGGCTTCGCCGGGTGCGTACGAGACGCTGGCTGCGGCGTACCGCGTCATCCCCGTCGGTTGGGGCGTGATCTCCAGCACGCGCGTCGTGCCCTCGATGGCCGCCTCCCGCAGACGCAGGAAGAGCACCGGGAGCTCCTCTTTGATGTCAGGCCCGAGCAGGACGACCGTCGACGCCGTGCACGCCTCGTCGATCGTGGCCCGCGGCAGGCCGAGGACGAGCTCGCCCGGCAGCCCGTCGCCGAGCTGGCAGTCGACGTTGTCGGTGCCGAGCACGCCTTTGGCCAGCTTGGCCCAGGCGTAGGCGTCCTCGTTGGTGAGCCGTGACCCGCCGAGCACGGCGACCGACGCGGCGCCGTGCAGGTCGATGATGTTGCGGAGCTCCTTCGCCGTGCGGTCGAGAGCCTCTCCCCAGCTGCACTCGCCGAGCTGCCCGTCGCCGGACGTGCGCAGGAGCGGCGCACCGAGGCGGTCGTCGTGGTCGACGGCCTCGTAGCTGAACCGACCCTTGTCGCACAGCCATCCGTGGTTCACCGGATCGCTGTCGATGCCGAGGTAGCGAATCAGACGGTTCGACGACGACTGGGTCGCGATGCGGCAGCCGACCGAGCACGCCGTGCATGTCGACTCGACCTGCTCGAGGTCCCACGGACGGGCCCGAAACCGGTAGGGGCTGGCGAGGAGGGCGCCGACCGGGCAGATCTGCACGGTGTTGCCACTGAAGTACGAGCTGAACGGCTGGTCGGGGAAGGTCAGGACCTGCACCTGGTCGCCGCGCTCGACAAAGTTGATCAGCGGGTCACCGGCCACCTCGTCGGCGAAGCGGGTGCAGCGGGCGCACTGGATGCAACGCTCGCGGTCGAGGAGGACGAGGTCGCTGATGCGGATCGGCTTCTCGAAGTGGCGCTTCTCCTCGACAAAGCGGCTCTCGCCGGGACCGAAGGCGAACGTCTGGTCCTGGAGCGGGCACTCGCCGCCTCGATCGCACACCGGGCAGTCGAGCGGGTGGTTGATCAGTAGAAACTCGAGGACGCCGTCCTGGGCCTTCTTGACCGGCTCGGAGGTGGTAACGACCTCCATATCTTCGGCCACCGGGACGAAACACGATGGCTGCAGGGCGAAGCCACGCGGGCCCTTGACCTCGACGAGGCACATGCGGCACATGCCGACGGGCTTCATCCTCGGGTGCCAGCAGAAGCGGGGGATGTAGATGCCGGCCCGCTCGGCGGCAGCGATGATCATCTCACCGGGCTTGGCCTCGATGGCGCGCCCGTCCACGGTGATCGTGACGGTGTCCTTGGCGGCTTGCTGGTCGGTCTGCTGTGTCATTTCAACTGCTGATCATGGGGGGAAGGGGCACTGCCCGTCTTTGATGTGGACGAGGAACTCGTCGCGGAACATGCGGATGGCCGAGACGATCGAGGAGGGGATGGACGGCCCGAGGACGCAGATCGTTGTCTGCCGCGGCGGCCAGGACAAACCCGGGGCGATGTTGTCGCACACGTCGAGCAGCAGATCGAGGTCGTCCTCGCGGCCCGCGCCCTGCTCGATTCGGTACATGATCTTGTCGACCCAGCCGGAGCCTTCACGGCACGGCGTGCATTGTCCGCACGACTCGTTGTGGAAGAAGCGCGTGATGCGCCAGGCCGCCCGCACCATGCAGGTGGTCTCGTCCATGGCGATGACCGATCCCGACCCGAGCATCGAGCCGGCCTTGCCGACCTCGTCCTGGTCGAGAGGCATATCGACCTTGTCGGGGCCGAACCACGGCGCCGACGCGCCGCCGGGGATGAACGCCTTCAGCGCCTTGTCGTCGATGATGCCGTTCCCCAACCGGGGGTCGTAGAAGAGATCGTGGAAGGTGGTCTTCGCCATCTCGACCTCATAGTTGCCGGGCCGGTTGACGCGGCCCGACAGGGAGAAGATGCGCGTCCCGGTCGACCGGCCGGCTCCCATTGCCGCGAACGCCGAACCGCCGTTGAGGGTGATCCACGGCAGGTTGGAGACCGTCTCCACGTTGTTGACGACGGTCGGCGCGCCGTACAGGCCGATGGCCGCCGGGAAGTACGGAGGCTTGATGCGGGGGAAGCCGCGCTTGCCCTCAAGGCTCTCGAGGAGGGCAGTCTCCTCGCCGCAGATGTAGGCACCGGCGCCCGGATGGATGACGAGGTCGATCGACCAACCCGAACCGAAGATGTTGCGGCCGATGGCCCCGTGCTCGTACGCCTCGTTGACCGCCTGCGTCATGCGCTCGAGACCGAGGGCGAACTCGCCGCGCACGAAGATGAACGCCTGGGCGGCGCCCACTGCGTAGGCGCAGATCAGAGCCCCCTCCACGATCTGATGGGGATCGGTGACCATCAGCTGGTGGTCCTTGAACGTCGCCGGCTCGCTCTCGTCGCCGTTCACGACCAGGTAGACGGGCTCGGCCTTACGCAGCATCGACCACTTCTGACCCGCGGGGAAGCCGGCGCCGCCGCGGCCCAAGAGGGTCGCGGCCGTGACGTTCTCGACCAGCTCTTCGCGGGGCGTCCCGAGTGCCTTGCGCAGCCCCTCGTAGCCGCCGTTGTTCAGGTAGGTCTGCAGCTTCCAGGACTCCTGCAGGCCGTAGCGGGCAGTGACGATCGGCTTGGGCAGCTCGACGGCCATCAGCCCTCGCCCTTTTCGCGCGGGGCCGAAGGCCCTCCCGGCGGACTCTCCAACTTGGCCGCGTCGGACGCGGCGTCCTCGGTTGCGCCCTGGCTGCTGGGCTTGCTCTCGCCGCTCTCGGCCTCGACCTTCTGGTCCGGCTGGGCGATGCCGGCTTCGGGCGCCTCCTGCACGGGCGCGACATCCGATGCCGCCTCCGTCGCTTGCGCAGATCCAAGGAGCCCGACCGCCCGGCGCACCCGGCACAGGGTGCCGTGGGGAGGGATGTCGTTCTCGAGGCGACCAGCGGCCAGCTCGTCGACCAGATGGTCGAAACCCTCGCCTGTCACCTTGCCGAAGAAGCGCCAGTTCACGGCCAAGCAGGGCGCCTGCCCGCAGAGTGCGATGCACTCGACCTCTTCGATGGTGAACTTGCCGTCGGCGGTCGTCGCCCCGGCCTTGATGTCGAGCTTCTCCTCGGCATGCTCGAGCAACTCGTAGCCACCGTTGAGGAGGCAGGCGATGTTGGTGCAGATCGAGACGAGGTACTTGCCGACCGGCTCGAGGAAGAGCATGTCGTAGAAGCTGGCGGTACCCCTGACCTCGGCGGGCGTCAGATCGAGGAGCTCGGCGATGTGCTCCATGGCGTCGGAAGTCACCCATCCGTCCTGCTCCTGCGCCATGTGCAGCAGGGGGATCAGGGCCGAACGCGGGTGCGGATAGAGGGCGATGGTGTCCCGCGCGCGGTCGACCAGCTGCTGGGAAAGGCGCGCCATTGCTAGCGGTCTACCTCACCCATGATCGGGTCCACCGAGGAGATGATGGCCACCGCGTCGGCAACGAGCCCGCCGCGCATGAGGTGCGGCAGCGTCTGCAGGTTGACGAACGAGGGTGCCCGGATGTGCATGCGGTAGGGCCGGGCGCTCCCATCAGAAGCGAGGTAACAACCCAGCTCGCCGCGCGGTGACTCGATCGCCACGTACACCTCACCCTCGGGCACCTTGAAGCCCTCGGTGAAGATCTTGAAGTGGTGGATCAGCGCCTCCATCGACTCGTCGATGCGAGCGCGCGGCGGCGGCGTCACCTTCTTGTCCTGCACCCGGTAGTCGCCCGCCGGCATCTTGTCGACGATCTGGTGGACGATCCGGATCGACTCCCGCACTTCGTTGAGGCGGATGGCGTAGCGGTCGAACGTGTCGCCGTAGCTCCCGACGACGACGTCGAACTCCAGCTCGTCGTAGTGCAGGTACGGCATCGTCCGGCGGAGGTCCCACGGGTAGCCGGTCGAGCGAAGGATGGGACCGGTGGCCGAGAGCGCCAGCGCCTGCTCCGTGGTGATCACACCGATGCCCTGGGTGCGCTCCCGCCAGATGGGCTGGCCGGTGAGCAGCTCGTCGTACTCGTCGAGGCGCGGTGGCAGGTAGTCGCACAGCTTCAGGACGTCGTCGCGCCAGCCGTCGGGCAGGTCGGCGGCCACGCCGCCCGGGCGGATGTAGTTGTGGTTCATCCGCAGCCCGGTGACCTTCTCGAAGAAGGCGAGCACGTTCTCCCGGTCGCGGAAGCCGTAGATCATCATCGAGATCGCGCCCAGGTCCATGCCGTTGGTGGCGAGGAACAAGAGGTGCGACGCCATGCGCTGCAGCTCCGACATCAGCATGCGGATCCACTGCGCGCGCTCGGGGATCTCGATCTCGAGCAGCGCCTCGACGGCCATGGAGAACACGAGCTCGTTGTTCAGCGGAGAGGCGTAGTCCATCCGCGTCACGTTGGTGGAGCCCTGCAGGAACGTCAGGTCCTCGGCCTGCTTCTCCATGCCCGTGTGCAGGTAGCCGATGACCGGCTTGCACCGGAGCACCGTCTCGCCGTCGAGCTCGAGCATGAGGCGCAGCACGCCGTGGGTGCTGGGGTGCTGTGGCCCCATGTTGATGATCATCGTCTCGTCGTCGCTGATCTCGACGTCGACGTCCTCGTGAGAAATGCCACGCAGGACGGCACCCTCCTCGAGGGCGCGCTCGACGTCGCTGGTCTCGGCGCGCGGCTTGATCTCCTGGGCGCCCTCGGTCGTCTCCTTGGTGAGGTCAGTCATCCCGGCCCCCTACCTCGGCCCCGGCGCGTCTTTGAACTGCACGGGGATGCGGCCGATCGGATAGTCCTTGCGAAGCGGGTGGCCCTCCCATTCGTCGGGCATGAGGATCCGCGTCAGGTCGGGATGGCCGTCGAAGACGATGCCGAACAGGTCGTAGACCTCGCGCTCCATGGCCTCGGTGCCGGGAAAGAGCTCGAACAGCGTGGGGAGCGTCGGCTCGCGCTCGGGCACCTGCGCCCGCACCCGCACGCGCTTGGCCTCCTCCATGTGCAGGAGGCTCACGACCACTTCGAAGCGCTCGGGCGTCACACCTGTGGGCAGCGGGCGATCGGTGGCGAGGAGGTAGTCGATCGCCGTGAGGTCCGAGCAGAAGGCGTACCCGTCGTCACGCAAGGCCGTCACCAGCTCGAGGTAGCCGTCGCGATCGACGTGGACAACGAGCTGGCCGCGCGACAGCGAGCTCGGCGCGCCGTGAATGAGCGCCGGCTCGTCGACCTGCGTCTCCTCCGCCGTAGGGACGTCCTGGTCAGTCATCCCTAGTGCGGCGTGCCTACGGCAACCTTGGGGCCGGGCGCATCGAGGTGAAGCTCGGCGCCCCGGCCGGTCTCGGCCCGGCGGCGGGTGATCTCACCGCTCTTGATCATCTCGTGCAGGGTGAGAATCGAGTGCATCAGGGTCTCGGGGCCCGGAGGACACCCGGGCGAGTAGACGTCGACGGGCACGACCTGGTCGACGCCCTGCACGATGGCGTAGTTGTTGAACATCCCACCGCTCGAGGCGCACACGCCCATCGAGATCACCCACTTGGGCTCGACCATCTGGTCGTAGACCTGGCGCAGCACGGGCGCCATCTTCTGGGAGACCCGGCCGGCGACGATCATGAGGTCTGCCTGGCGGGGCGAGGCCCGGAAGATCTCCATGCCGAAGCGGCTGAGGTCGTAGTGGGCGGCGCCGGTGGCCATCATCTCCAGCGCGCAGCAGGCCAGGCCGAACGTCGCCGGCCACACGCTGTTGCGCCTCGCCCACTTCACCAGCTCCTCGACGGTGCCGGTGAGGAAGTTGTGCTGGAGGTCCTCTAGTCCCATTCAGGCCGCCGGTTCCTGACGCCCGACGTCCACCCGTCGGACAGTGGTCTCAGCGGTGCGCTCCGACGACCGCATGGATTCGGGGAGTCCGGCGACCGGACGCACACGCCGGATCGGACCCCAGTCGAGGGCGCCGTTGCCGATGAGGTACACGAACGACACGAAGACGGCGACCGCGAATAGCACCATCTCCCACAGCCCGAACGCCCGCAGCTCGCGGTAGATCACGGCCCACGGGTAGAGGAAGATCACCTCGATGTCGAAGATGATGAAGATCATCGCCACCAGGTAGAAGCGCACCGGGAAGCGGTCGGCGGGCTCCCGTTCGGGGACGATCCCGCACTCGTAGGGCGCCTCCTTGGCCGGCGTCGGGTGGTGCGGTCCCAGCATGCGGGAGGCGAAGAACGACAGCCCCGCGAAGAGCCCGGCCAGGATGAACATGGCAAGGATCGGCAGGTAGTCGATCACGGGCTACCCCCTACCCACGGGCTCGAGCGCGGTGCTCCGCGCCGCCATGGCTTCCTTGTCCCGACGGTGCAGGGCGTAGCTGGCCACGCCGAAGATGATCGCCGAGAACACCGCGACCTCGCCGGGCTTCTGACGCACGTTGCCGAGATCGCGCAGCATCATCACCGACACGACGGGCTGGGTGGGGTCGGCCACCGGCTTCGGCGGCGGCTGCCCGGGCGCAGCCGTCTGGGCCTTCACCTTCTCCACCTGGACGACGAAGTAGTGCGGCTTGTGGAAGAAGGCGATGACGTTCGGCGGATGACTCCACCCCGGCAGGTACTTCTCGCCGCCCTTGTCGTAGGCCCCGACCGCGATGTAGTCGCTGGAGGCGGTGAAGATGCCCTGCTTGCCGGTGGCGGCGGGGGGAGCCAGCACGGGGTCCGCTGCTGCAGCCGCCGCCGTCTCGTTCGGGTCGCCAACCGCGATCTTGTGCCACCCCGACGGGAACCCGTCGAGCACCGGCTGGGTGGAGTTGGCGATGTTCCCTTGGATGACCTGCTGGACCTTCCACGTGGGCGGGTTCCCGACGAAGCCGATGCCGTACACCGTCCAGATGACGCCCATGAGCGTCATCCACCCGAAGAGCCCGGCGGCGGCGATGAGGAAGCCGACCCGGGCGCCCATGTTGGTCGCCAGGAGCAGATAGACGCTTCCGGGGAGCAGAACGATGGCGATGAAGACGACGAGCAGGCCATGGATCTGCGGTTCCCACTTCAGGGCGAAGGCGAGAGTCTCGATCATCTCAATTACAGAGTCCGCTCGTAGTCGACGATGGCCTTGATCTGGTCAGCCGAAAGCATGTCCGAGAAGTGAGGCATGATGCCGTGGCTCACCCCTCGTTGGCCATATGGCTTGCCTAACTCCGCGGTGTTGGTGACCCAGTCGATCTGGTCCTTCTCATCGGGGAACTGACGGAGCGTGACCCCGTTCAAGAGGCTTGGGCCGAACGCGCCTCCCCCATCGATGGCCGGCTCGCCATACGAGAAGCCCTCGGTATGACATCGGGCGCAGTAGCCGTCGAACAGCGCCTTGCCGTCGGTGCCGAGGGGCGCGGCCGCGTCGACTGCCTTCGATGACCCGATCGAGATCGAGTGCAGGTAGGCGACGAGGTCGGAGATCTGCTGGGCGTTCATGGGACCGCCGCCGGCGATGCCCCATGCAGGCATCGGGGTGTTCGCCCGTCCGTAGGTGATGATGTTGGTGATCTCGTCGTCGCGGTACCGCAACGTGACCGTGTTCAACGGCGGGCACTGCCACGTCACCATCTTCGGCGGGTTGGTGCCGGGAAGGGCGTAGCTCGTCGAACCGCCGGTGCCGTTCACGCCGTGGCAGTTCGAGCACCCGAAGTGCGGGACACGGGAGCCGGGATCGCTCGGCGGCGGCGCCGGAGTGAAGAGGTTGTGACCGCGGGCGACGGCTCGCTCATCGAAGCCGCGCTGAGCGCCGGCCTGCCGGGACGGCTCACGCAGCCAGTACAGCGGGAGGCCCACGGCGATGATGCCGAGGAAGATCAGCGACCACATGAGGAAGCGGTCGAGGCGCGGACCCTCCATGTTGTCGTCGTCGAGATACGGGCGCCGGTTGGGCGCCAGCTCGATCTCCGACCCCGGCTCGGCCGTGCGATGGGTCGTCGTGAAGATGTAGACGATCCACGCCAGGAGGGCGACGATCGCGATCGCAAAGCCGATCTTCTGCTGGGTCGAAACTGCAACGATCAAATGTCAGCCCGCCGACGACTCGCCGTTGCAGTGCGGACCTTCGGCATCCTGGCCGGTCGTGTTTGTGCCGATCGGTGGGCCGATGATGACACTCTTGGTGTCGACGTAGACGTTGCCGCCCTGGACGCTGACGACGAACCGGTCCATCCCGCGCGGCGCGGGTCCTCGCTTCTGCTCACCGACGTGGTCATAGCGCGATCCGTGACACGGGCACTCGAACCACTGCGAGCTCAGGCACCACGGCACGCGGCACCCGAGGTGCACGCAGCGCTGGTAGAGGGCGACCACGCCCTGTTGCATGCCCGGAACGACAGGCCCGAGGGCGGGGACCTTCTCGGCCTTGACCGCGTCTTCCTTCGGATAGGCGTTGATGTAGAAGCGGCCCTCGGGTGAATAGAAGGGCGTCTTGTTGTTACGGATGTCGGACAGGATGCTGTCGAGGCTGCCGGCGTTGATCTTGGAGCCGAATCCCCCGGACAGCTTCGGCCACAGGAACGACAGCACCGCAGCGCCGAACCCGCTCAGGCCGAGCACGAAGGCACCGACGATGCCGCGGTTCAGGAACTGCCGCCGCGTGACCCCGAGCGTCTCGGGATCCATCGGCGCCAGCATCGGCGGCTGCGCCTCTTCGGTCGTGGCCGGCAGCCCGGTGCGCGGAACGACCTCACCGCGGGCCGCCCGCTCGATCTCCCGGCCCGTGCGCCCTTGGCCGGCACCGACCAGGACCTCGGCCGCCGTCTCCTCGCTGCGGTCCTTCTGCACCGTCTCCCGGGACAAGCGGCCCGTAGCGCGGTCGGCGTCGCGGCGACGGGACGTGGTCACCACCATCAGAAAGGCGAGGAAGACGGCGGCGACGATGGCGATGACGATGATCGTGGATGAGCTCATGCCTGCTTAACGATCTAGAGGTCGAAGAAGAGCCCGTCCCGCCAGGGGAGGGTGAAGTTGAAGCCCGGGCCCCGGAAGAACGAGCCGATGATCACGAGAACGGCCCAGAACATCAAGAAGAGGGTGAAGAGAGCGATCGCGAACTTGCGGTCCTCGGGTTTCTGGCTCGGGTTCTTGTCGCTGAACGGCGCCAGGATCAGGCCGAAGATGCCGATGCCGGGGATCGTCACGCCGGCGACCATCGGGTGGAACATCGTCAGCAGTTCCTGCAGGCCGAGGAAGTACCACGGCGCCTTCGACGGGTTCGGCGTGAAGTTGAAGTTGGCGGTCGCCAGCAGCGGCGCGTTCACGAAGGTCGAGAAGACGAGGAGGAACGCGGTGAGCGCAAGTGACGCCACGAACTCGCCAACGAGCAGGTGCGGCCAGACGTGGACCTTGTCGGTGGGCTGGGCCTTGACGTCCTGGATCGACCCCGCCTTGACGACGGTCAGCAGGCGCTGGGTGTGGCCCTCGGGTCCCTTGAGCGGCGGGGCCGCCACCGCGGCGGCTGCGGGCGCTGCTGCTGCTGCCGGCGCCGCCGCGGCGGGAGCGGCCACTTGCCCGGTGAGCAGGCTGGCGGGGATCTTCTCGCCGTCGTCGTCGCCGGCGGGCGGGGACGCATCCGCGCCACCGCCGCCATCCGCGCCGCCACCGCCCCCGGAGGGAGCCGCGCCGAGCGCTTCGCGGCGCTCCCGGGAACGTCGGAGAAGGTGTTCGGGGACTTCGGCCATGCCGTCTCCTCCCTTCCTACAGCGGTCCGGAGATGCCGCCGTCCTTGCGGACGCGCCAGAAGTGGATGGCCATGAAGATCACGGTGACGAACGGAACGAACAACACGTGCAGCACGTACCAGCGCAAGAGCGTGTCGGTGCCGATCTCGACGCCGCCTAAGAGTACGAATTTGACCTGCGTGCCGAACACCGGCGTGTACCCCATCATGTTCGTGCCGACGGTCACGGCCCAGAGCGCCAGCTGGTCCCACGGGAGCAGGTAGCCGGTGAAGGACAGGAGCAGGGTGAGCGTCAGCAGGATGACGCCGATCACCCAGTTGAACTCGCGTGGCGGTTTGTAGGCGCCGTGATAGAAGACCCGCGCCATGTGCAGGAACACCGACAGCACCATCAAGTGGGCGGCCCACCGGTGCATGTTGCGCACGAGTAAGCCGAACGCCACGCCGGTGTGCAGGTTCTGGATGTCGCTCCATGCCTGCGCCGATGTCGGCCGGTAGAAGAACATCAGGAAGATGCCGGTGACGGTCAGGATGATGAACAGGAAGAACGAGAGGCCGCCCAGGCACAGCGTGTAGCTGACCTTCACCGCATGCCGCTTCACCTTCACCGGGTGGAGGTGGTACAGCAGGCTGTTCATGATCACGTAGGACCGGTTCCTGGGGCTGTCGGTGTAGCCCTTGCGGAAGATCGAGCCCGGTCGGAAGATCGCCGTCCACGCCTGCGAGCCGCGGACCTTGTCGCCCACTTCCGTCATCCGGTCGCCCATGGTGCGGTGACCGTTGCCGTTTCCGTTGCCGTTGCCCGGTCGACGTGCCATCGCTCTAGAACCTCATCCCGTAGGCGTAGCCGTGATTGCTGTCGCGCTGGTGTGCGTCGCCATCACGGGGCGCCGGCCCGGTCTTGCCGAGGATGATCACGCCCGTCGGGCAGCGGTCGACGCAGAGCGCGCAACGGGTGCACACGTCCTCGTCGATCACGAACACCACGTGATCCTCGGGGTCGACGCCCGGTTCGACGGTGTTGACCGCCTCGGCGACGGTGTCCGGGGTGAGCATGTGGATGCACTTCCACGGACAGATGTCGACACAGCCCTCGCACATGATGCACTCGGACTGGTCGATGTGGATGAACTGTTTCGGCTTGACCGCCTTCTGCAGCTCGTCGGGCGAGACCTCCTGCAGGACGTACTCACCAGGAAACGAGGGAAGCGGCGGATTGGCATCGGTCTTGGGCATGGTTCCTCCGTCAGCCCGTCTTGACCATGGGTCGGCCGAACATCGAGGTGCGCGCCACCTCGCCCGTAGCCGCCTTGCGGCCACGCTTCTGGAAGGCGATCCACAACGCCACCTGCCCGGCCAGCATGAGGATGTAGATGCCGGCCGCGATGATGTCGCGGAGTGCCTGGAACGAGACGATGACGCGGCCCCGCCCGGCCGCGGCCTCGACGGCGGCGTTCGAACCGGTGAAGAACACCGGCCACTTGGTGGAGACGGCGAACCAGATCCGGTCGGGCCGCCACAGCAGCTGGTTGTCTGCCCACTTCAGCCACTCGTTGGGCACCACGCCGTAGCCGAGGAGCAACAGGCCGAACACGAACGTTGAGCCGACGATCGCCTCGCCCCACGTCAGCGGCGTCCCCGGGGGACGGCGGCTGGCCACGATGAAGACCAGTGCGACGCCGGCGAGGAAGATGAACAGCGACACGAAGAACTCGAGCCGAACGTTGAACCCGGTCGGGATGAACCCCAGGGTCTTCGGCTTCAGCTGGCCGAGCACGGGGATGCCGACGAACAGCAGCGTCAGGATGCCCCCCGCAGTGAGGATCCCGAGCATGCGGAGCAGCTGGGCCCTATCACGCATGCCTCGTCGACCTCCTTCCGGACCTCGTGAACGCGCTCACATTCTAACCGGACGCCTTTGCCACACGACAAAGGCAACCGGGCGCGTTCTACCACGGGGCTTCGCCGAGCCTCATATCGAATGGCTTGGAGGGCCGGCGACCGCCACGCCTAGATTGCTGCCCGCATGACCCAGGTTCCCGAGTACCTGCTCGAACGCTCCCGCGAGCGTCGCGCCGCGCTCGGCCTGCCGCCGTCCGGAGGCGGTCAGGCGCCCGCCCCGGCCGCCCCCGCCGAGGGTGGCGAGGCCGCACCCGCGGCGCCCGCCGAGGCGGGCGTCCCGACACCGGCCCAAGCCGCAGCTGCGCCGGCCACGCCCGAGGCGCCCGTCGTCGAAGAGCCGGCCGCGCCGCCCTTCGTCCCGCCCGCAGCCCGCAGCGGCATCCCGGTCTGGGTCGTCCCCATTCTCGCCGTCCTGCCCGTCTGGGCGTTCGCCTATCTCGGCGCCCTCAATCCGCCGTCGGCGGCTGCGCCCGTGCTCACACCCATCCAGGCCGGTGCCCAGGTCTTCGCCAAGAACTGCAGCCCCTGCCACGGGGCCCAGGGTCAAGGCGGCGTCGGGCCGAAGCTGGCGGGCGGCGAGGCGAAGCTGACCTTCCCGAACGAAGCCGACCACATCGCCTGGGTCGACACCGGCTCGATCTCCAAGGCCAAGGGCACGGCCTACGGCGACCCGGCCCGTCCGGGCGGCCAGCACACCGTCAAGGTCGCCGGCATGCCGCCGTTCAAGGGCACGCTGACCGACACCGAGATCAAAAACGTCGTGACCTTCGAGCGAGACGGGCTGAAGTGAGTTCGGGTTCTGCCGTCCACGACGTCCTCGTCGTGGGTGGCGGACCGTCCGGTGCCGCGTGCGCCTATTGGCTCGCGGAGGCCGGCCACGACGTCCTGCTCGTCGAGAAGAAGCGCTTCCCGCGCGAGAAGACGTGCGGCGACGGATTGACGCCCCGAGCAGTTCGTCAGCTCGAGGACATGGGCCTGGCCGAAGAGCTCGCCCACCACCACCGGTTTGGAGGCCTGCGGTCGATCGCCTTCGGCAAGACGCTTGAGCTGGCGTGGCCGGAGACGCGGGAGTTCCCCGACTACGGCTACGTCGTCACCCGCCACGACCTGGACGCCTTCGTCGCCGAGCGGGCCGTCAAGAGCGGGGCCACGTTGTGGCAGGAGAGCGAGGCCACGGCGCCGCTGCTCGAACGGGGCATGGTTCGCGGCGCGTCAGTGAAGCGCAAAGAGCTCGGCACCATCGAGGAGGTGCGCGCCCGGTACGTCGTGGTCGCCGACGGCGCCAACTCCCGGTTCGGTCGGGCCCTCGGCACCCAACGCGATCGCGGCTATCCGCAAGGAATGGCGATCCGCGGCTACTTCACCTCGCCCCGCCACGACGAACCGTGGATCGAGTCCCATCTCGACGTCCGCGACAAGGCCGGCAACGTGCTGCCCGGCTACGGCTGGATCTTCCCGGTCGGCGACGGCCGAATCAACGTCGGCGTGGGCCTGCTGTCGACGTTCAACCAGTGGAAGGCGGTGAACACGTCCAAGCTGATGGACGACTTCATCGCCTGGGCACCGGAGTCGTGGGGCATCTCGCCGGAGACGTCGTGCGGACCTCCCACGGGCGGGCGCCTCCCCATGGGTCTCTCGGTCGGACCGCGCGTCGGCCCCAACTTCCTCGTCACCGGCGACGCCGGCGGTGCGATCAACCCGTTCAACGGCGAGGGAATCGCGTACGCCTACGAGACCGGGCGGTTCGCGGCCGACGCCTTGCACGAGGCGTTGACCACCGGCAACGGCTTGGCCCTGCAGACCTACGACCGCCGCCTCCAGGACGAGTGGGGCCTCTACTACAAGGTCGCCCGCGCCTTCGTCCGCGTCATCGGCCACCCCGAGGCGATGCGCGTCCTGGTCGGCACCGGCATGCACTCTCGCACCCTCATGGAGTGGGTGCTGCGGATCATGTCGAACATGCTCCGCCCCGACGAGCTCGGCCCCGCCGAAGCGATCTACAAGTCGGTGGCGGCCCTGGCCCGAGTCGCTGCCTGAACTACTAACTGCGGCAACCACAGGGGGGCTCGGACGGGCAACTCGCCGCGCTCTGCATTCTCTGGCGGTCGTAGCCGGGCTATAGGCCCCACCCACGACCGCCAGAGTGAGATCACGGCCGCCCGGCACCTCCTTCAGAGCCGTAGTTCGTGGGCCGATGAACCCGAAGTGAGCGGTGTCCTCCACTTGACCCGACCAAGCGCGCACGGCGATCTCGCGTACGTGGCGCCCGGCGGTGAGGTCGAGGCGACGGTGCTCGTGCAGCACTTTCCGGCCGGCGAGGGCGAGGGACTCGTCGCTGCCGTCCTCGACGGCGACTCGCGCGCGCACCTCAACGAGCGGTACACGGTTGTCGATCAGAGCGGCGCGTGTGTTTTCTACGTCGAGCGCTACCGGGCTGCCAGCGCACCGGCCTTCGCTGTGTTCGCCCCGGACGGTCAGCCGCTGGCGACGTATCTGTCGGACGAGCTGATCGTCCGCGACGGGACGAGCGCTCCCGTGGCCAACTTCAACGACCACGAGCTTGTCGAACGGGACGGGACCGTGCTCGCCCGGTGCGCGCGCATGCCGCTGTTCGTGCAGTGGCTCGTCGACGACGAGTGGACGCTCGGCGTCGGCAACGAGCCCAAAGCGCTCGACCGCCGCGCCGTCGTCGCCTTCCCGCTGGTGTGCCGCCTGCTGTGGTCCAAGAACATGCCGCGTGAGCGGACGAAGGCCGACCTGGCGCCTTAAACGATCGCTCTCGCTGCGGCGGCGGCGAGGTCGGCCGTGCGCTCGAGCTCATCTTTGGGGTGGGCGAGGCTCGGGAAGATGGCTTCGAACGGACTCGGTGGTAGGGCGATGCCGCGGTCGAGCATCTGGTGGAAGAACCGGGCGTAGCGGTCGCCGTCTGCCGCCTTGGCCGCGTCGTAGTCGGTGACCGGGGCGTCGGTGAAGAACAGACCGAGCAGCGGGCCGACCACGGGCACCTGCACGGCCAAGCCGGCCTCGGTGATCACGTCGGTGAGCCACGCGCCCAGTTCCTCGGCGCGACCGGCGAGCATGCGATAGGCGCCCTCGTCCAGCGCGTCGAGGACGGCAAGGCCGGCCGCCGTCGCCAGGGGGTTCCCCGAGAGCGTGCCCGCTTGGTACACGGGACCGTCAGGTGCCAGCAGGTCCATGACGTCGGCGCGACCGCCGAAGGCGGCCAGCGGCAGGCCTCCGCCGATCACCTTGCCGAAGCACGAGAGATCTGGCGTCACGCCATACCGCTCCTGGGCGCCGCCCGGGCCGAGACGGAACCCGGTGATGACCTCGTCGAAGATCAACAGGGCGCCGGCCGCATCGCACCCGGCGCGCAGGCCTTCGAGAAACCCCGGCGCCGGAGGCACCAGGCCCATGTTGGCAGCGACCGGCTCGACGATCACGCACGCCACGTCGGCGTCGACGTCGGGCACGACGTTGTAGGGCGCCACGACGGTGTCGGCCACCGCCGACGAGGGCACACCCGCCGAGCCCGGCAAACCCAACGTGGCCAGCCCGCTGCCCCCGGCGGCCAGCAAGGCATCGCTGTGGCCGTGGTAGCAGCCGGCGAACTTCACGACCCGGTCCCGGCCCGTCGCGCCGCGGGCCAAGCGCACGGCGCTCATCGCCGCCTCCGTACCGCTGTTGACCAGGCGCACCTTCTCGCACGACGGCACCCGCGAACGGATTGCCTCCGCCAGCAGCACCTCGCGCTCGGTGGGCGCCCCGTAGGACGTCCCGTCCGCCGCCGCCTTGCGCACCGCCTCCACAACCCGCGGGTCGGCATGGCCGAGGATCGACGCGCCCCACGACTGCACGTAGTCGACGTACCGACGGCCTTCGACGTCCCACAGATAACAGCCCTCGGCGC
>JAFAUA010000135.1 GCA_019243595.1 Acidimicrobiia bacterium | reverse complement strand
GCGGACCCGGTTGCGCCCTGCACCGCACTGCCATCGAGCGAGGCGTCCCGCACCTGGAGCTCAAGCCCGACGTGTGCTGGCAGCTCCCCCTGCGCCGCGACGAGCAGTCCGACGGCGGCGGCCATGTGACGTCGACGATCCGCGAGTGGGACCGGCGTCACTGGGGCGCCGGTGGCGAGGAGTTCGCCTGGTGGTGCACGGAGGCGACCGAGGCCTTCACGGAGGCCGAGCCCGTCTACAAGACCCTGCGCGACGAGCTCGTGGCCCTCACGAGCCAGGCCGCCTACGACATGCTCTGCGACTACCTCGACAAGCGCGTCTCGAAGAACGGTGCGAGCGGGCCGCTCCCGCATCCGGCCGAGCGCCCCGTGAAGTTCGTCAAGAAGAAGCGGCGCTAAGCGACGCAGCGCTAGCGGCGAAGCGGGAGCATCGCCGACCACATGTCCGATGTGGTCGTGTGGTAGTCGTACAGGCTCCCGCCGATCGACCCGGTGGCCGCCACGGCGCGGACCATGCCGGCGACCTCTGCGACCGTCGCCGAGTCGGCGATCCCACCGATGGGGTGCACGGGCGCCGACTGGTCGTGCAGGTCGTTGCGGGTGCGGCGCACGTTGTCGAGGACGTAGTTGTAGCCGTCGTGCCAGCCCGAGGCCGGGTCACGCCCCGTCCAGTACGCCATCGGCAGCCATACGTCGTAGTCGGGGGCGATGCCGGCCCACGGGAAGCCCGGCCAGTAGCTGGGGTTGATGACCTCCATGCCCGTGGGCGGGAAGACGATCGCCCCGATGGCCCGGCCCGGTAGCGCGGCGCGCAAGCGGTTGCTCAGGTCGACGAGCCGGCGACTGCGCTCGGCAGGGTCTGAGACCTCCCGGGACTCGATGTCGACGGCAATGCCCTCGGCGTTGAGCTGGGAGATGGCGACCAGCCGGCTGAGATCGGCGTTGACGTCGGTGAGCGTCGGCAGATACCAGACGACGACGCGGATGCCGTGGGCGTGGGCCCGGGCGATGAGGGCGTTCAGCCGGTCAGGCTCGGCGACGCCGTTGGGGCCGTCGATCCGGGCGGCCTGGATGTACATCGTCTGGACGCCGAGGTTCGCCATGCGATCCGCGTCGGCGGTGCCGACCGTCGGGTGCCCGTTGGTCCACTGGTTGGTCCAGTCGAAGACATCGACCCACGTGCCGAATCCCGTGTAGGCGGCGACACCGCCGGGCAACGGATGGTGGGGCGCGGCGGGCTTGGTCGCCACGCGGGGTGCCGCGGTGACCGCCGGTCGGGGATTGGGCGCCGTCGACGGAGGCGGCGGCGGCGACGTGGTCGTCGGCGGCGGGAGCGTCGTCGTGGTCGACGCGCTCGTGGTCGTCGGGTCGGCCACGGCCGCCCGCTCGAGGGGCAGGCCGGAGTGGACGACCTGGCCGCACGCCGACAGCGCCGCCAGAGCGACGGCGGCCAGGACCAGGACGGCCAAAGGCCACTGCGCCCGCCTCTCCATGATGTCCCCCCGTACGCCTTAGGCGCGTTAGCGCTCGCTTACCTCAGCGGTCTCTTCGTCCTCGCCCGCCAGGCACCAGGACGCGTGATCGTCCTCGGGGCCGGCGCCGCATTCGGGGCAGGACTCGACACGGATCTCGGTGCTGCGCTTGAGGGCCCGAGCCTCTTCGAAGCGCCGATGTCGACCTTTCTTCACGTCCCCCCGCTTCCCGGTTCGGCTTGCGTGACCCGACAATTCTACAGCCGCCGCGGCCGCCACTGGCTACGGTGGCGCGCGATGGCCGAGGGTTTCGACGTCGACGCCATGATCAACCGCTTTCGGGAGCGAGCTGCTGCCGTGCGTGACCGGCCGTTGCCTCCCCTCGAGGGCACCGCCCGCCGGGAGTACATGCAGCGGGCGCAGGTCGACTACCAGGACTTCGCCATGCTCGGCGACGCCGAGGGCAGCCTCGAGGACGGGATCCTGGTCCTGAAGGTCGACCTACGGCCGCCCGAACCCCAGGACCAGGCCTAGGGAGCGTGGACGCCGAGGTCGAGGCTCTCTACGGCCTGCCCCTCGACGAGTTCACCAAGGCGCGGGACACCCTGGCCAAGGCCCGGGCCAAGGAGCAGGGCAAGGAGGCGGGAGCCGCGGTCAAGGCTCTGCGCAAGCCCTCGGTGACCGCCTGGGCCCTGAACCAGCTGGCCCGGCGCCATCCCGACGACATCGACGCCCTGGTCGAGGCCGGCGCCCGGCTGCGGCGGGCCCAGACCGCCGCCCTGGAGGGCGGCGACCCCGACGAGCTCCGGGAGGCGACCAAGGCCGAAGCCGGCGAGGTACGAGCGCTCGCCGGCCAGGCCCGGTCGATCCTGGCCGAGGCGGGCCGAGGTGGCTCAGCGGCTCAGGAGGAGCGCCTGGCCACGACCCTGCGGGCGGCGGCGGTCAACGACCTCGCCGCCGACCTGCTCCGGCGGGGCGTGCTCACCGAGGAGCTCAGCGCGGCCGGGTTCGGCTTCGGCATCGGCGAGGGCGACCTCCCCGACGAGGCATTCTCAGCTCGCTCCACCGAGAGTCGTGAGAAGCAGGACCGGGACGACGGAGAGCGGCGCCGCCACAAGGAACAGGAGGCCAAGGAGCAGGAGGCCAACCGGCGGGAGCTCCGGGCGCTCGAGAAGGAGCTTCAGGCGGTCCGGGACACCGCGGTAAGGCTGACCAAGGCCGCCGACGACGCCGACCGTCGAGCCATGGAAGCCCGGGAAAAAGCAATCGACGCCGCCGGCCGAGCAGAACGCTTGGCCGCCGACGTCGAACGCCTCAAGCGCAAAGGGCCCAAGAATGAGTAAGGGGCGGAAGGGCTGAGCGGCGGCTCACCCTTCGCGCCCTTCACTCTCCCCCCCAGCGCCGGAGCCCCATGGTGGCTGGAGGGCAACGCCTGTTCAATCCGCCATATGGCCGATTTGGCCAGCCTCGTAGGGTGCAGCCGTGGCTGAGCCCGCTCCCTGGTGGAAGTCGGCGGTCGTGTACCAGGTGTATCCGCGCTCCTTCGCCGATAGCGACGGCGACGGCGTCGGCGACCTCGAGGGCATCCGCCGCCACCTGGATCATCTTCAGTGGCTGGGCGTGGACGCCCTGTGGCTGTCGCCGTTCTTCCGGTCGCCGATGGCCGACTTCGGCTACGACGTCGCCGACTACTGCGACGTCGATCCCATCTTCGGCACGCTCGAGGATTTCGGCCGCCTTGTCCAAGAGGCGCACAGTCGGAACTTGAAGGTCCTCATCGACTGGGTCCCCAACCACACGTCCGACCAGCACCCGTGGTTCGTGGCCTCCCGCTCCTCTCGCGACGACCCCAAGCGGGACTGGTACGTGTGGGTCGACGGCACCCCCGACCGGCCCCCCAACAACTGGAAGGCGGCGTTCAGCCAGACCGAGCCGGCTTGGACGTGGGACGAGGCCACAGGCCAGTGGTACCTGCACCTCTTCCTGGCTGAGCAGCCCGACCTCAACTGGCGCAACCCCGAGGTCGTCGCCGCCATGCACGACACCCTTCGGTTCTGGCTCCACCGCGGCGTCGACGGTTTCCGCATGGACGTCATCCACGCCCTGGCGAAGCACCCCGATCTCCCCGACGTCGACGACCCCTGGCTCGACACCGGTCGCCTCGACGAGCCCGCCACCCACGAGCTCATCCGCGGTTTCCGGCGACTGCTCGACAGCTACCCCGGCGACCGGGTGTCGGTGGGCGAGGTCTTCATCCTCTCGACGGCGAAGGTCGCGGAGTACTACGGCGACGACGACGAGCTGCACCTGGCCTTCAACTTCCCGCCGCTGTTCGCGCCCTGGGACGCCGCCAAGTGGCGCAAGCGCGTCGACCGCGTCGCCGAGGAATTCGAGCCCCGCGACGCGTGGCCGACGTGGGTGCTCTCGAACCACGACAACCCGCGCCACCGCACCCGCTACGGCGGTTCGGAGGCGCGCGCCCGGGCGGCGGCCGTCCTCCTCCTCACACTGCGGGGGACGCCCTTCCTGTACGAGGGCGAGGAGCTCGGCCTCGAAGACGCTGACGTTCCAAAGGCGCGCCAGGTGGATCCGGGAGGGCGCGACGGGACTCGGGCGCCGATCCCGTGGGACGCGTCACCCGGCCATGGTTGGCCAGGTGACCCGTGGCTGCCCTGGCCGCCCGAGCCCGACGTTCGCAACGTGGAGTCCGAACGCGCCAACCCGGCGTCGATCCTTCACCTCTACCGGCGGCTGCTGACGGCCCGGCGGGCCAGCCCGGCACTGCAGCTCGGTGCGTGGCGCGCCATCGAGAGCCCCCACGGCGTGCTCGCGTACGAGCGCGCCGTCGACGGCGACAACGGAGACCGGCGCGTCGTCGTCGTCAACTTCACCGATCAGCCGCATGTCGTCGACCTGTCGGGCAACTGGACGGTCGAAGTGGCGAGCGACGGTGCCGGCGAAGGTGAGCCCTATGCCGGATCGATCGGTGCCGACCAGGCGGTCCTGCTCAGCCGCTGAGAACTGCTCAGGTCGTGACGATGTTGACCGGCACGCCGAGGGGCAACACGCTGACGAGCTTGACGATCCCGGGGTTGCTCATCCGGATGCAGCCGTGGCTGACGTCGTGGCCGAGCACCGACGCGTCGTTGTTGCCGTGGATGCCGATGACACCTTCGCCGCCGTTGAAGGTCTGCAGCACGTTGGAGAAGCCCGACAGCCCGTACGCGTAAGGGCCGTACACGGTGTTCGGGTTCGGCGGCTTCAGGAGCTCCTTGATGTAGTAGACGCCGCCGGGTGTCGGCGTGTCCCCCTTGCCGACGGCGATGGGCTCCTGCAGGAAGATGTCGTTGGGCAGCGAGCCGTTGGGACAGGAGATGTGGCAGTACACGGTGATCTGGTGCGAGACGAGCTGCACCTGGATCCGCCAGTCGTGCTGGGACAGCTTCACGTCCGAGCGGTGGATCCAGCCCGTGCTGCCGTTGGGGCGCACCGGCAAATAGACGTTCAGCCAGTCGTTGTCGATCTGCTTGACCAGGAAGACGAGCGGGGCGCCCGACGGCTGCGGATTGTCGAGCGACTTGCTGGGCGCGGCGGCCGTCTCGCTGTCGTAGATGTTGACCTTGGGAATCAGCGCCTCGGCGACCGTCGAGATGTTGGGGTTGGACGCGGTGCGGGCGACGGCGTGCGGCTGCTGGCCGGGCTTGGTGGCGACGACGCTCGCGGCGGGGACGCCCTTCTGGAACGCCAGGGCGCCGACGAACACGGCGAGGGCGACGATTCCGAGGAAGGCGTCGCCCACGAGGCTCTGCGATTGGCGACGGGCCACGGCGGGTGATGCTACCGGCGGCACACTGAGGTTTGGCGGTCACCCAGAGTGCGCACAACTGACCGCAACGATGGGCGCACGGCTTGAGCTCTGGTGGCTGTGGGTGCGGGGACTCCCCTGGCGCCGGATCGCGCTCGTGACCGTGGCGGTAACGGCGATCATCGTCGCCACGCCCCCGCTGCGCCGGGCAGTAGCCGCCGGTGCGAGCCGCGTGGCGTTGCTCGCGGTGTCGCCGTTCGCCCCGTCCATCCGCGGCTTCGACGCCCTGCCCCAGGCGAGCACGGTCGTGGCTTCAGACGGCTCAGTGGTGGGCCGGCTCGGCAACGAGCAGCGCCAGCCCGTCGACACGCACCACCTGCCGCCGCACGTCGCCCACGCCGTGCTCGCCGCCGAGGACGCTCACTTCTACCAACACGGCGGAGTCGACCTCACCGCTCTCACCCGCGCCGCCTTCAACGACGTGCGCAGCGGGCACGTGCAGGGCGGGAGCAC
Source organism: Acidimicrobiia bacterium (assembly GCA_019243595.1). GTDB lineage: Bacteria > Actinomycetota > Acidimicrobiia > Acidimicrobiales > AC-14 > CADDZP01. The sequence goes on along the minus strand of JAFAUA010000135.1, from coordinate 769 downwards.
GATCACCCAACAGCTGGCGAAGCTCAACTACACGGGGTCGCAGCGGACCGTGTTTCGCAAACTGCGCGAGGTGCTCTACGCGGCCAAGCTCGAGCAGCGCTACAGCAAGGACGAGCTGCTCGACCGCTATCTCAACCAGGTGTACTTCGGCGACAGCGACTACGGCATCGCCGCCGCGTCGGCGCACTACTTCGGTGTGGCGCCCGACCACCTGACGGTCGAACAAGCGGCGACGCTGGCCGGGATCATCCACTCGCCGGCCAACCTCAACCCCTACGCCCACCCCGACGCGGCCCTCGCCCGCCGCAACCAGGTGCTCGCCGCCATGCACAAGCACGGCTGGCTGTCCGACGGCGCCGCCCAGGCCGCCCGGTCGGCCCCCCTGGGGGTGATCCCCGAGAAGCCCAGCGACGATCCTCTCGCGGCGCGGGCCCCGCACTTCGTGCAGTTCGTCGGCCGAGAGATGTCGACGCTCGACGAGCTCGGCGGCACCAATGCGTCACGCGCCAAGCAGGCGTACACCGGCGGGTACACCATCGAGACGACCCTTGATCCCAAGGCCCTCGACGCGGCGGTGGCGGCGGCCCGCCAGACACTCGGCGCACCCGGCGACCCCACAACCGCCGTCGCCTCTGTGCAGCCCGGCGACGGGGCCATCCGTGTGCTGTTCGGGGGGCTCGACGGCAATCGCCGCTTCGACGTCGCCAGTCAGGGCCGTCGCCAGCCGGGATCGTCGTTCAAGCCGTTCCTTTATGTGTCCGCGCTGGAG
>JAFAUA010000232.1 GCA_019243595.1 Acidimicrobiia bacterium | reverse complement strand
CGCCAGTGAATCCGCCCAACAGCACGGCGGGCGCCCCCTGCCCCCCACTGGAGCTGTCAGATATGGCGTTGTTCTTGAACTGGAGCGTCCCCGAAATACTGAGGGAGACGGCAGGGGCGCCGGCCGTTCCCGAACGGACGAACGTGTTGTTCGAAACCGCGAGTGATGGTCCATCGACTTGGACTGCGGACCGTTGGTTGTCGTGAAACGACACGCCGCTGATCGTCACGCGCCCGCTGACGTTGACTCCCTCGCCGGGGATCGTCGTCGCCGCCGGCGTCGGCGTGTCGACCGTGTTCGAGATCGACCCTCCAGAGATCGAGACCGACGCATTCGTCGCGTACACGCCTCGGCTGCTGTGGTCGATCACAGTCCCGCTGAGCGTCAGCTGCGGCGTCCCCTGCGAGGGCCCAGACGACGGGGATATTTCCAGCGCCAATGCCGTACCGGCATACCGAATTGTTCCGCCGACCACAGAAGCAGAGGAGTCTGGAGTCGACGGTGAGCCATGGCTGTCGAGCGAGATCCCCGCCCAGTCGTTCTGGCCGACGGCCCCGCAGTTGGTGTCTGACATCAGACCCGACGGGCAGGTCTGCATGCCGACAGAGTTGTCCCGGAGGCTGGTGAACACCGCGCCGCCCGCCGAGGCATCCAGCCGAGCGCCGTCGAGATAGATCTCGCCCCCGCCCTGGGGCCCACCGAGACTCTTGACGACCCCGTTCTTGGGAATCGTCAAGGTCGACGATGGTCCCATCGTGAGCGCACCGCCAAACGAAGGCGAGCCGGCGAGGAGATACCCCAACGGATGGGGCGTGGTCGAGGCCGTCGGTGTCACCCACGTCAGGTCGCCGGTTGCCTGAACGTTCGCAAGGGCGATGGCGTCAAGGCCGTTCCCGCCTCCGACGTTCCCGGAAAGCGCTGCGAAGTCCTGCGCGCGGTCGAGGTCGAGCTCGATTGCCGGGTATCCGTTGCCGCCGAGGCCGCTCGCGGTGATGGTGTTGTTCTGGACGGTTGCGCCGTTGATCGCGGTCACGGTGATCGCCGGCGAGCCATCCGTGCCGGCCCGCGTGATCGTGTTCCCGACGGCGGAGCTCGTCCCCTCGAGGTAGATCGCTTCCCGAACGTTGTCGTGGAACGTGACACCTGTGACCGTGGCGCCGTCGCCTGCGAGGATGCCGCTACCTACCGGCGTGGCCGATGTGTTGTCGGGGGCAGTGCCCGTGTTGCTGATGGTCCCACCGGTCACCGACATCGGACCGCCGGCATAGATGCCCTGGGCCTGCGTTCGATCGATGTTGACGTCCTGCAGCGACAGCGTCCCACCCGCGATGCCGTGGTATCCGTCAGTGATCGTGGCATGGGTCAAGGAGCACGTATTCCCTTCACACAAGATCCCGTCCCAGGAGCCGGCGGTCGCGGTGGGACCGCTAAAGGTCACTCGGCGGCCTACGTCGGTATTCGCGGTTTGCAACGTGGCTTGATAGACCTGCAACCCACCCTGTCCTTGCGCCTGCACGGCGACGGGACCGGACGCGGCGTCGATGATGAGGGTGGCGCCCTGGGGCACGACCACGCCCTGGGCGCAGATCAGATAGGGGCTGCCTGCGGCCGTCCACGTCGTCGTGCCGGAGGAGAGAGCGCCGCACACAGGCGTGCCGGGCGCGGCCGATGCATGGCGGGGGGCGGCACTGAACAGGAGCCCGGCGGCGCATGCGACGAGAAGGAACGTGAGAAGCGGCCACCGTCGTCGGATCCCGGCTCGTGCCGCGGCATAAATCGCCAACCCGTCCCCCCGCAACAAACGGCTATCAACGTACGACTCGGACGCGACTCGGAACTATCGCCTCAACGCGTCATTCCTACTGGCCCGATCGGACTAGTGCGCGGGCCGGTTTAGGTGTCGAACGACCCGTGGCGGCCGGCGCCTTCGGCGAAGCGAGTGGCGCCCTCACGTGTCTCGCCGGAGCGGATGACCTCCATTCCCCGCTGCACCTCCAGCTCAAGCGCCGCGGTGAGCGGCATCGACCACTGGTCGTAGGCCGACAGGCGGTCGGACCGCAGGCAGCCCTGCGGGAAGTCGGCCAGCTGCTTACCGAGCTCGACAGCAGAGGCGAGCGCCGTGCCGGGCTCCACGATGCGGTTGGCGAGGCCCATGCCCAGGGCTTCGTCGCCGGACACTCCCCGGCCGGTGAGGATCAGGTCGAGGGCGTGGCTCATGCCGATCAACCGCGGCAGCCGCACAGTGCCGCCGTCGATCAGTGGTACACCCCAGCGGCGGCAGTAGACGCCGAACACCGCATCAGAGGCAGCAATCCGCAGGTCGCACCACAGCGCCAGCTCGAGCCCACCCGCAACGGCATGGCCCTCGACGGCGGCGATCACGGGCTTGGACAGCAGCATGCGCGTCGGACCCATGGGCCCGTCGTCGGCGACGTCGAGCGAGACGCGGTTGCCCGTCCCGGCGGCGACAGCCTTCAGGTCCGCACCTGCGCAGAAGGTTCCCCCGGCGCCGGTGAGCACGGCTGCCGCGAGGCTGTCGTCATCCTCGAAACGCCGGAAGGCGTCGGCCAGGGCACGCGCCGTCGGACCGTCGACGGCATTGCGGACAGAGGGCCGGTCGATCGTGACGACGGCGACCGGACCATCGACCTCGAAGTGCACTGTCATACGGGTCGAAAGCCTCGCGCGCCTTCCTAGGGTGGACACGTGAGCGGTGAGCTGAGCGCCGAGGTCGTCGCCGCCCACGACGCCGCCGTCAGCGCCGGGGAGGCCGGCTACATCGATCCGGACAGCGGCCTGTTCGTCCTCACCGCCGCCTACCTCGCAGAGCGGGGCCACTGCTGCGAGCAGGGCTGCCGCCACTGCCCGTACGGCCAATGAGCCAGCAACCCAAAGCGTGGATGAGCTGGAGCAGCGGCAAGGACAGCACGCTGGCGCTGCACGTCGCACGCCACGAGCTCAATCTCGACGTGTCGGCGCTGCTGGTGACCGTGAACGCCGAGGCTGACCGGGTGGCGATGCACGCCGTTCGCCGCAGCTTGTTGTCCGCCCAATCCGAACGC
>JAFAUA010000211.1 GCA_019243595.1 Acidimicrobiia bacterium | reverse complement strand
GACGACGGAGTAGCCCCCCGCCTCGGCGACCGTCTGGACGGCGTGGCCGATGTCGGAGAGCCGGTTGCCGTCCCTGATCTGCTCGATCGCCGCCTGCAGGCTCTCGTCGGTGACCTTCATCAGCCGGCTGGCGTCCTCGCTGACGTGGCCGATCGGAATCGTCCCCGCGGCGTCGCCGTGGTAGCCCTCGATGATCGCCCCGCAGTCGAGGGACAGGATGTCGCCCTCCTGGAGGACGTAGTCGCCGGGGATGCCGTGCACGATCACGTCGTTGGGCGAGGTGCAGATCACCGCCGGGAAGCCGTGGTAGTTGAGGAAGTTCGAGCGGGCGCCCCGGGTGTCGAGGACCTCGCGGGCGACCTTGTCGAGGTCGAGGGTGGTGACGCCCGGCTTGGCCGCGGCGACGCACTTCTCATGCATTTCGGCGACGACCCTCCCGGCCCGCCGCATCTTGGCGATCTCTTCCTTGCTCTTACGCATCGGCGCCCCTCCGCAGCCGGAGGTCGATGGCCCGGATGAGCCGGGCGGTGACCTTGTCCGGGTCGCCGATCCCGTCGACGGTCACCAACTTGTCCTTCCTCATGTACCAAGCGATCAGCGGCGCGGTCTGTTCCTCGTAGAGCTCGAGGCGGCGGCGGATCGCGCTCACGGTGTCGTCCTCCCGCTGCACGACCTTCCCGCCGCACACGTCACACTTTTCGGGATCCGACGGCGGCTTCTCGATGCTGTAGTTGGTGCCGCACTCGACACACACTCGCCGGGATGCCAGACGCTTGAGCACGACCTCGGTGGGCACCTCGAGGTCGATCACCAGCTCGACCCCGCCGTTCGGCAGGAGCTCGTCGAGGGCTTCCGCCTGAAACACGGTGCGCGGGAACCCGTCGAGGATGAAGCCACGGAGACGGGCGTCGTTCTGGCTGAGACGCTCCTGCACGACGCCGACGACGACGTCGTCGGGCACGAGCTCTCCGGCGTCCATGAACTCGCGGGCTTTCTTCCCGAACTCCGAGCCCGACCGCACAGCAGCCCGGAAGATGTCGCCCGTCGACACGTGCGGGACCGCGTAATGGCGAGCGAGACGAACCGCCTGAGTGCCCTTGCCGGCGCCTTGCTTGCCGAGGACGACGAGCCTCGTTCCGGGAACCACCTACTTCAGGAAGCCCTCGTAGTTCCTCATCATCAGCTGGCTGTCGATCTGCTTCATCGTCTCCAGAGCGACACCCACGGCGATCAGGATGGTCGTACCCCCGAACGGGAAAGACTGGATCTTCTTCACGGCCAACGCGATCTCGGGAAGGATGGCGATGGCGGCCAGGAACAGCGAGCCCGGCAGTGTGATGCGGTTGAGGATCTGGCCGAGATACCGCTCGGTCGGCGCCCCCGGACGAATGCCGGGGATGAACCCGCCCTGCTTGCGGATGATGTCCGCCTGCTGGTGCGGGTCGAACGTGATGGCCGTGTAGAAGTAGGTGAAGAAGATGATCAGCAGGCCGTAGATGGCGATGTAGATCGGGTCGCTGGGCGACACCAGGTGCTTGTTGGTGAAGTTGTAGACGAACTTCCAGTTCTGCAGGACGCTCGACAGCATCACCGGGAAGTACAGGACCGAGCTGGCGAAGATGATGGGGATGACGCCGGCCTGGTTGACCTTCAGCGGTATGTAGGTCGACTGTCCGCCGTACATCCGGCGTCCTACCACCCGTTTGGCGAATTGGACTGGGATGCGGCGCTGCCCCTGTTCGACGAAGACGATCGCCACGATCATCCCGACGCCCAGCATGCACACCAGGCCGAAGGTGAACCAGCCGGCCTGCGCCCGCACGTTCGCCAACTGGGCGGGCATGCGGCTGACGACGTTGGTGAAGATCAGGATCGACATGCCGTTGCCGATGCCGCGCTGGGTGATCGTCTCGCCCATCCACATGACGATGGCCGTGCCGGCGGTGATGGTGAGGACGATCAGCGCGACCCGGGGGACGGTGAAGTTCGGGACCAGGTCGATGTTGACGTTGCCGATCCGGCCCAGCTGGCCCTTGTGGAACTGGTAGACGAGGCCGGTCGCCTGCAGGATCGCCAGGGCGACGGTCATGTACCGCGTCCACTGGGTGATCTTCTTCTGGCCGACGGCGCCCTGCTCTTGCCACTGCTCGATCTTCGGGATCACCACAGCGAGCAGCTGCATGATGATCGAGCTGGTGATGTACGGCATGATCCCGAGCGCGAAGACCGCCATCTGGGTGAGGGCGCCGCCCGAGAAGAGGTTGAGGAAGCTGAGGACGCCGCCATTGTTGGCTTCGTGCTGGAGCTTCTGGACCTGGTTGAAGTCGATCCCGGGCACCGTCACGTTCGCCCCCAGCCGGTACAGGGCGATGATGAACAGCGTGAACAGGATCTTGTTCCGGAGATCGGGGACCCGGAACATGTTCCGGAAGCTGGAAAGCACCGGTGGGCTCCTGCGCTAGCGGTTGGTCAGGGCGTTGCCCTTGGCAGCCGGGCGGCCGTGGCCGAACGGCGGTGGAAGGACCTCAACCGTACCGCCTGCCGAGGTGATAGCCCGCTCGGCGGACTTGGAGAAGGCGTGGGCCTTCACGGTCACTTTCCGCGTCAGCTCGCCGCGGCCGAGCACCTTGACGAGGCCGTGCTTGTGCACGAGCCCCTTCGCCCGCAGCGTGTCGGGGTTGACATCGTCGCCCTCAAAGGACTCGAGGGTGTCGAGGTTCACCACCGCGTACTCGACCCGGAAGGGGTTCTTGAAGCCCTTGAGCTTGGGAACCCGGCGGGCCAGCGGCATCTGGCCACCCTCGAACCCGACGGGCACCGAGCCGCGGGCGCCCTGGCCCTTGGTGCCACGGCCCGCGGTCTTACCGCCCTTGCCGGCGATGCCACGGCCGACGCGGCGCTTGGGGCGCGTGGAGCCTGCGGGCGGCTTCAGATCGTGGAGTTTCATTGGGAGACCTCTTCGACCGTGATCAGGTGAGGTACGCGGGCGATCATCCCGCGGATCTCGGGGCGGTCAGGAAGGACGTTGCTCTTGCCGATGCGGCCCAGGCCGAGGGCACGGAGTGTGCCGCGGTGCTTCGGCTTGGTGCCGATCCCGGAGCGCACCTGGGTCACCTTGAGGTCGGCCATCAGCCGGCCTCCGCGGCGGGCGCCGACGACTCGGTCCTGCGCAGGCGCTCAGTCTCCTCATAGGCGCGCAGCACACCGGCCGGCGTGACCTCTTCGGGCGACTTACCGCGCATGCGGGCGACCTCGTCGGGCCGCTTCAGCCCCTTGAGACCGGCGATCGTGGCGTGGGCGACGTTGATGGAATTCGTGGAGCCCATCGACTTGGCGAGGATGTCGTGGATGCCCGCCGCCTCGAGGATGGCGCGCGCCGCGCCGCCTGCGATGACACCGGTACCGGGCGCCGCCGGCTTCAGCAGCACCTTGCCTGCGCCGCGCTTCCCGAGAATGGGATGGGTGATCGTCGAACCGGCCAGCGGGACCATGAAGAGGTTCTTCTTGGCCTCCTCGATGCCCTTCTGGATGGCCGACGGCACCTCCTTGGCCTTGCCGTAGCCGAGGCCGACCTTGCCCTTGCCGTCGCCGACGGCGACGAGGGCAGTGAAGGAGAACCGCCGGCCGCCCTTCACGACCTTGGCCACGCGGTTGATCGTGATGACGCGCTCCTCGTAGCCGTCGCCACCGCGCTGGTTTCCTTCTCTAAAACTCAAGTCCTGCCTCCCTGGCTGCATCGGCCAGCGCCGCCACTCGCCCGTGGTACTGGAAGCCGCCCCGGTCAAAGACGACCTTCGACACGCCCGCGGCCTTCGCCCGCTCCCCGAGGAGCTGGCCGACCTTCTTGGCGGCGTCCCTGTTCCCGCCGGCGTCGCTCTTCATGTCCTTCTCGACGGAGCTTGCAGCAGCGAGGGTGCGACCACCGACGTCGTCGATGACCTGGGCGCTGATGTGCTTGTTCGACCGGAACACGGCCAAGCGCGGACGCTCGGGCGTGCCGGTCACGTGCTTGCGGACGCGGCGGTGACGACGAAGGCGGAGAGCCTGCTTCCGATCCGTTGTCATTTCGCCGCCTTCCCGGCCTTGCGCTGCACGACCTCTCCCGCGTAGCGCACGCCCTTGCCCTTGTACGGCTCGGGCTTGCGCACCTTGCGGATGTTGGCCGCCACCTGGCCGACGATCTCCTTGTCGATGCCGCGCACGGTGATGCGCGTCGGCTGCGGCACCTCGAAGGTCACTCCTTCGGGGGCGTCGATGCTCACCGGGTGGCTGAAGCCGAGGGCGAGCTCGAGGCGATTGGGGCCCTGGGCCGTGGCGCGGTAGCCGACGCCGACGATCTCCAGGTCCTTGGTGAAGCCGTCGGTGACGCCGACGACCATGTTGTTGACCAGCGAGCGCGTCAGACCGTGCAGGGCGCGGTGCTCGCGTTCGTCGTCGGGCCGCTCGACGAGGATCTCGGCACCGTCCTGGCGCACGGTGATGTCAGCCGGCAGCCGGCGGAACAACGTGCCCTTGGGTCCCTTCACCGTCACCTCGTTGCCGGTGACGGTGATGTCGACGCCGGACGGGATGGGAATGGGGGCTTTACCGATACGAGACATCTCTTCTCACCAGACGTAACAGAGGACTTCGCCGCCCATGCGCCGTTCGCGGGCTTCACGGTCGGTCATCAGGCCCTGGCTGGTCGACAGCACGGCCATGCCGAGGCCGCCCAGCACGCGCGGCAGGCGGTCGGCCTTGGTGTAGACGCGCAGACCAGGCTTGGACACCCGGCGCAGGCCGGAGATCGTCCGCGCCCGCTCGGGCGTGTACTTCATCTTGATCTCGAGGGTGCGACCCGGGCGGCTCGGCTCGTCGGACACGTCGAAGCCCTCGATGTAGCCCTCCCGCGTCAGGATCCCGGCGAGGGCCTCCTTCAGCTTCGACGACGGCATGCGCACGGTGTCGTGCATGGCAACGTTGCCGTTGCGGATGCGGGTGAGCATGTCGGCGATCGGGTCGGTCATCGTCATCGGCTCACCCCCTCACCAGCTGGCCTTCGTGACACCCGGCACCTCGCCGGCGTGCACCATCTCCCGAAGGCAGATGCGGCAGAGCCCGAACTGGCGGTAGACCGCGCGCGGTCGACCGCAGCGCCGGCAGCGGGTGTAGGCCCGCACCCGGAACTTGGGCTTGCGCTGCTGCTTCTGGATCAGAGCCTTCTTGGCCAATGCTCCTCCTGCTACTTCCGTCCGCCGCGGGCGGGCCGGCGCTTCTTGGGGGTTTCGATCAGGCCGGGGATCGTCTCCCCGGTGCGGAACGGGAACCCGAACGCCCTGAGCAGGGCGCGGGCTTCGTCGTCGGTGCGGGCGGTGGTGCAGATCGTGATGTCCATGCCCCGCACGGTGTCGATGTTGTCGTAGTTGATCTCGGGGAAGATCAGCTGCTCGGTGACGCCGAACGTGTAGTTGCCGTGCCCGTCGAACGAGTTGGGCGGCAGCCCCCGGAAGTCACGGATGCGGGGGATGGCGATGCTCACCAGGCGGTCAAAGAACTCCCACATGCGGGCGTCCCGGAGCGTGACCTTGGCACCGATGGGGTTGCCCTCGCGCAGCTTGAAGTTGGCGATCGACTTGCGGGCCCTGGTCACCATCGGCTTCTGCCCGGTGATCTGGGTCAGGTCCTTGACTGCGCCTTCCAGCAGCGAGGCCTGCTGGGTGGCCCGCCCGACGCCCATGTTCACGACGATCTTCTCGAAGCGCGGCACCTGCATGATGTTGGGCAGGCTCAGCTCGTCCTTCAGGCGCGTGCGAATCTCGGCGTTGTAGCGCTCTTTCAGCCGCGGCGTCACAGGTCCGACCCGCACTTCTTGCAGACCCGGAGCTTGCGGCCCTGGTCGTCGATGCGAAAGCCGATGCGGGTGGCGCCGCACGTCGAGCACACGACGGCGACGTTGGCCACGGGGATCGGCATGTCCTTGTCGATGATGCCGCCCTGCATGGTGGCGCGGGTCTGGGCCTGGTTCTTCTTGACCCGGTTCACGCCGTCGACGATGACCTTGCCCTGGGCCGGGATGGCGCGCATGACCTCGCCTTCCTTGCCTCGGTCCTTGCCGGACAAGACCCTGACCCGGTCACCCTTCTTGATCTTCATCGCCATTACAGAACCTCTGGTGCGAGCGAGATGATCCGCATGAAGCGCTTCTCCCGGAGCTCCCGGCCAACGGGACCGAAGATGCGCGTGCCACGCGGCTGCTGCTGATCGTTGATGAGCACGGCGGCGTTCTCGTCGAAGCGGATGTAGGACCCGTCCGGGCGCCGCTTCTCCTTCTTCGTGCGCACGACGACGCACTTCACGACGTCGCCCTTCTTGACCGCCGCGCCGGGAATGGCGTCCTTGACGGTCGCCACGAAGATGTCGCCGATCGACGCGTAGCGCCGCTTGGAGCCGCCCAGCACCTTGATGCAGAGCACCTCCTTGGCGCCGGAGTTGTCGGCCACCCGGAGACGGGATTCCTGCTGGATCACTTGACCCTCTCGATGACCTCGACCACGCGCCAGCGCTTCAGCTTGGACAGCGGGCGGGTCTCCTGGATCCGGATGCGGTCGCCGACCTTCAGGTCGTTCTGCTCGTCGTGGGCGTAGACCTTCGACGTGCGCTGCACGGTCTTGTCGTAGCGGCGGTGACGGACGCGGTCGGTCACGGCCACGGACACCGTCTTGTCCATGGCGTTGGAGACCACCGTCCCCTCACGAACCTTGCGTCGGTTGGGACGGTCAGGCACCTTGCTTCTCCTCGGCCTCGAGCGCTTCCGCGGCGGCGATCTCGCGCTCCCGCAGGATCGTGTTGATGCGCGCCACATCGCGCTTCAGCTGGGGCAGGCGGGAGTAGTTGTCGAGCTGGCCGGTGACGTGCTGGAAGCGCAGGTTGAACAGCTCCTGCTTGGCCTCGGCCAGACGGTTCTCGAGCTCCTCGTCGACCATCTCACGCAGTTCGGCGGCGGCGGTCACAGCGACTCACCTGTGCGGGTGACGAACTTGGCCTTGATCGGCAGCTTCTGGATGGCCCGCTCGAGGGCCTCCTTGGCCAGGTCCTCGGGGACGCCACCCAGTTCGAACATGATGCGGCCCGGCTTCACCGGCGCCACCCACCGCTCGGGGTTGCCCTTGCCGGACCCCATGCGCGTCTCGGCCGGCTTCTCGGTCACGGGCTTGTCGGGGAAGATCGTGATCCAGACCTTGCCGCCGCGCTTGACGTGGCGGGTCATGGCGATTCGGGCGGCCTCGATCTGGCGGGCCGTGATCCACCCGGGCTCCAGGGCCTGGATGCCGTAGTCGCCGAACGACACCTGGGTGCCGCCCTTGGCCTGTCCCGTCATCCGGCCGCGCTGCTGCTTGCGGTGCTTGACCTTCTTCGGCATCAACATCGTTACTCGTCCCCCGACCTGAAGTGGGGCGTCTCGTGGTGCTGGCGTGTGCGGCGCTCGATCTCTTCCTCTTCGGCCAGCAGGCGCTCGAGCTCGGGGTCGGCTTCCTTGACGAGGGGCGCAGACTCTTCGGCCTCGGCCGCGGGCGCGGCGGGCTCGCCATCGGGACCGGGCTCGGCACCCTCGGCACCGCCCTCGGGAGCGCCCTCGGCGCCGGGCTCGGCCTGCTCGGGCTTGCGCCGACCACCGCCGGCGGAGATCACCCGGCGGGGACGGGCCTGGCCCGATGTCTCGCCGACGGCCATCGCCGCTTCCTTGCTGATCTTGTCCTCGCCCGAGATCTTGTAGGGAAGGATGTCGCCCTTGTAGATCCAGACCTTCACGCCGATGCGGCCGAAGGTGGTGCGGGCCTCGCGGAAGCCGTAATCGATGTCGGCGCGCAGGGTGTGCAGCGGGACGCGACCCTCGCGGTACCACTCGCTGCGGGCCATTTCCGATCCCCCGAGGCGGCCCGAGCACTGCACCCGGATGCCCTGGGCGCCGGCCTTCTGCGCCGTCTGCACGGCCCGCTTCATGGCCCGCCTGAAGCTGACGCGTCCGGTGAGCTGATCGCACACGGCCTGGGCGATGAGGGCGGCGTCGAGCTCGGGCTGCTTGATCTCCTGGATGTTGAGCTGGACCTTGACGTTGCCGGTGATCTTGGCCAGGTCGGCGCGCAGGCGGTCGGCTTCGGCGCCGCGGCGGCCGATGACGATGCCCGGGCGGGCGGTGTGCACGTCGATGCGCAGGCGGTCTCGCGTGCGCTCGACCTCGACGCGGCTGACAGCCGCCCGCTCGAGCTGGCGCATGAGGTAGTCGCGGATCTTCCAGTCCTCGACCAGGTAGTCGGTGTACTCCCGGTCGGTGAACCAGCGCGACTTCCAGTCGGTGGTGACACCGAGACGGAAGCCGTAGGGGTTGACCTTCTGGCCCATTACTCGTTCTCTTCCTTCGGTTCTTCCGCCGCCTCTGCTGTCTCGGGTGCCGCCTCGGCAACAGGCTCGGCCTCCGGTTCGGCGGCCGCCTCGGCTTCCGTTGCCGTTTCCGCTTCGGGTGCGTCGCCGGTAGCCGGCGCGACCTCGACGCCCTCGACCGGCTGGGCCGCCGCCTCTGCGATCTCTTCGACCGGCGCCTCGCCGATCTCCTCGACGGGGGCGGCCTCGCGGCTGGGACGGGCCGTCTTCTTGCTGGCGGCGATGCGCCGGCGGCGGTCGCCCGCACCGGGCTGGCGAGCCCGGCGCTGCTGCAGCTCGTCGTCGGGCAGGCGGCTGACGATCACCGTGATGTGGCAGGTGCGCTTGCGGATGCGGGTCGCCCGGCCGCGCGCGCGGGGGCGCCAGCGCTTGAGCGTCGG
>JAFAUA010000194.1 GCA_019243595.1 Acidimicrobiia bacterium | reverse complement strand
TGGAGTTCCTCACGCAGCTCCTGCCACACGGGCAGGTCGAAGCGGCAGCCTCACCACGACGCCCACGCGAGCAGCATCACCTTCTGGCCCTTGAGCGACGAGAGCCGGAACAGATCGCCGGTGCGCAGGTCGGGCAGCTCGAGCTCGGGGGCCTGCGCGGTGGTGAGGGCGCGGCGGTCGGGGCCGGCGGCCGGGCCGAGCGCCCAGACGCCATGGGTCTCATCGTGCACGAGCGGCATGCCGGCACGGTCGGCGACACGCTGGATGTCGATCGTGTTGGTGTCGCTATCGATGACGTCGGCCGGGAGCGGCAGGCACACGTCGCCCTGACACAGCCCTTGCGGTTGGACGCTCCATCCGGTGCGCGCTTCGAAGTCACTCACCGGCACTTGCAGGCTGTCGAGGAGCATGCGGCAAACCGTAGCCTTCGGGTTTCATGGACGAGCAGGCGTTCCGGGCCGAGGTGCGGGCCGCGTTGTCGGAGCGGCTCAAGCCCCGTGCGTCGGATGCCGCGTTCTCGTTCCTCGGTGCCGGTCAGGACGACTTGGAGGCCGGTCGTTCGCTGCTGGCGACGCTGGCCGACGGCGGGTGGGCCGTGCCGACCTGGCCCGCGCAGTGGGGTGGCCGAGACGCCACGCCTGAGCAGGCGGGGATCATCGCCCAGGAGATGTCTCGGTTCGAAGTCCCCGACCTCTATCCGTTCATGGTGGGCGTGTCGCTCGTCGGCCCGACCCTGTTGACGCACGGATCGGACGAGCAGAAGGCGCGGTGGCTGCCGGCGATCGCGAGCGGCGCCGAGATCTGGTGCCAGCTGTTCTCCGAGCCCGACGCCGGATCCGACCTGGCCGCGCTCGCGTGTCGAGCGGTGCCCGACGGCGACGTCTGGCGAGTCACCGGCCAAAAGGTGTGGAGCAGCCGGGCGCACTACTCGAAGTGGGGCCTGCTGCTGGCGCGGACGGATGCCGACGTCCCGAAGCACGCGGGAATCACTGCATTCGCCCTGGACATGTCCGCGCCCGGCGTGGAGGTCAGACCACTCCGGCAGATGAACGGCGATGTGCACTTCAACGAAGTGTTCATGTCCGACGCGGTCGTGCACGACGCGGACCGCATCGGTGACGTCGGTTCGGGGTGGGGCGTCGCCATCACCACGCTGATGCACGAGCGTGGGGCGCTCGGTCCCGGTGGCGGCCCGGGCCGGGACGAACTGATTTCGCTGGTACGCGCCACTGGTGCGGCCGACGACGGCGTCGTGCGCGACCGCGCGGCGCGTGTGATCTCGGAGTTGATGGTTGGGCGCCTGACGAACCTGCGGGCGCGCGGCGCCATGCAGGCGGGGCGGGCCCCGGGTCCGGAGGGTTCGGGTGCCAAGCTGCGGGGAGCGGGCGCGATCAAGGCTCTGGCGGACCTGGCGTTGGACGTCGAGGGTCTGGGCGGACTCGTGGGCGAGGACGAGTGGTTGACGCTGTTCCTGACGGCGCCATCGATCTCGATCCGGGGCGGCACCGACGAGATCCAGCGCAACATCCTCGGCGAGCGCGTCCTGGGTCTGCCGCCTGAGCCCCGGGTCGACAAGAGCGTGCCCTTCAAGGAGGTCCCCAGGTCAGCCCCGTCGTAATGTGGCTGACATGGGCGTCATAGTTTCCTACGGGACGTACATCCCCTACTGGCGGCTCGACCGATCGAAGATCGGCGAGGCGCTCGAGACCTTCGGCAAGGGCACCCGAGCCGTCGCCTCATACGACGAGGACACGACGACGATGGGCGTCGAGGCGGCGCGGGCGTGCCTGGCCGCCGCCCCTGACGGTGCGCGCGTCGGGCAGGTGCTGTTCGTCACCACCGAGCCGGCCTATCTCGACAAGACCAACGCCACCGCGATCCACGCCGCGTTGGACCTCGATCCCGCGGCGCCGGCGTTCGACATGGTCGGCGCGGTCAACTCGGCGAATGGGGCAATGGCGGCGGCCAACTTCGCCCCGATGCCGACGCTGGTCGTGTTCTCGGATCTGCGCACCGGGCTGCCGGGTGGCGCCGACGAGAGTGGCGGGGGAGACGGGGCGGCCGCCTTCCTGTACTCGCCGGACGGTCCCGCGCTCGTCGACTTCCTCGGATGGGGCGCGGCGACCGAGGAGTTCCTCGACCGCTATCGCCAGCCGGGCGACGACCACTCCCACCTGTGGGAGGAGCGCTTCGGCGAGGCGGCCTACACGCCGCTGGCCGACCAGGCGGTCGCCGACGCCCTGAAGCAGGCCGGCGTGAGTCCCGCCGACGTCGACTACGCCATCGTCACCGGTGTCCATCCCCGAGCCGTGCGGGTGGTCGCCAAGTCGCTCGGTGTCGGCAAGGAGGTGCTGGTCGACGACCTCACAGCAGTCATCGGCAACACGGGTGCGGCACACGGTTCGATCGTCCTTGCCGACCTCTTGGATCGGGCCGAGCCCGGCAAGGTCATCCTGCGGGTGACGCTGGCGGATGGCGCGATTGCGACGGTGAGTCGGACGACCGACGCGTTGGTCGAGTGGCGCGCGCGTCGCCCTGCGATCGCGACGGTCGCCGCCCAGATCGAGGCCGGCCGCACCGATCTGTCGTATCCGAAGTTCCTCACCTGGCGCGGCCAGCTGCACCGCGATCCGCCGCGGCGCCCAGACCCGACGCCGCCGGTGGCGCCCGCTTCCCGGCGCAAGGAAGGCTGGAAGTTCGCCTTCCACGCCGCCCGCTGCGAGGAGTGCGGCACTCGACATCTCCCGCCCACTCGCGTGTGCGTCAACTGCGGCGCCGTCGACCGCATGGCAGTCGAGCGCCTGGCCGAGACGCCCGCGACGATCGCCACCTACACGGTCGACCGTCTGGCCTTTTCTTTGAGCCCGCCGATCGTGGCCACGGTTGTCGACTTCGACGGCGGCGGCCGGTTCCGCTGCGAGATGACCGACGTCGACCCCGACACCGTCGCCATCGGCAACCGGGTGGAGATGACCTTCCGGCGCATCAGCACGGTAAACGGCATCCACAACTACTTTTGGAAGGCACGTCCTTCTCGTGAGGAGGCTTCGTAATGGCATCCAAGGGCATCCGCGACCGGGTCGCGATCGTCGGCATGGGCTGCACCCAGTTCGGCGAGCACTGGGACAAGGGCGCTGAGGACCTCTTGGTCGACTCGGCGACCGCCGCCTTCGACTCCGCGGGCGTCACCAAGGACGACGTGGACGCCTTCTGGCTGGGCACGATGGGCTCGGGCATCTCCGGGCTGACGCTGTCGCGGCCGCTGAAGCTGGACTACAAGCCGGTGACTCGTCTCGAGAACATGTGCGCCACCGGGTCGGAGGCGTTTCGGAATGCCTGCTACGCCGTCGCATCGGGTGCGGTCGACACGGCGATGGCGATCGGCGTCGAGAAGCTCAAGGACTCGGGGTTCTCGGGGTTGGTCGTGTCCCGGCCGCCGGATGACGGCTCGGCCGCCGAGCTGTCGGCGCCTGCCCTGTTCTCGCTGCTGGCGCCCGCGTATTCGAAGAAGTACGGCGTCGACAAGGACGAGCTGAAGAACGTCCTCACGCGCATCGCCTGGAAGAACCACAAGAACGGTGCTGTCAATCCTCGGGCCCAGTTCCGCAAGGAGGTGCCGATGGAGACCATCGCCGCCTCGCCGATCATGGCCGGCCAGCTCGGCATCTTCGACTGCTCGGGCGTCTCGGACGGGTCGGCCGCCGCAGTCATCGTGCGTGCCGAAGATGCGCACCGGTACACCGACAAGCCGATCTACGTGAAGGGTCTGTCGTTCGTGGCCGGTCCCGCGGCCGGTGTCATCGACCCCGACTACGACTACACGAGCTTCACCGAGGTCGTCCGGGCCGCCGAGGACGCGTACCAGCAGGCGGGCGTCGAGGATCCCCGTGCCCAGCTGGCGATGGCCGAGGTCCACGACTGCTTCACGCCGACCGAGCTCGTCCTCATGGAGGACCTCGGCTTCGCCGAGCGGGGCACCGCTTGGAAGGAAGTCCTCGCCGGCACCTTCGACCTCGACGGCGAGCTCCCCGTCAACCCCGACGGCGGCCTCAAGGCCTTCGGCCACCCGATCGGTGCTTCCGGTCTGCGGATGCTGTTCGAGTGCTGGCTGCAGCTGCGCCAGGAGGCCCCACCCGAGCGCACCATCAAGTCGGTCGCCGCCGGCAAGAAGCTTGCCCTCACCCATAACCTCGGCGGCTCGCCGGGCGAGTGCGTCAGCTTCGTCAGCGTCGTCGGCAGCGAACCCAGCGCGTAAACCCCAGGCGCCATTCTGAGGGTGTATGTCGGGTCTAGAGGCCGGACAACAACCCTCAGAATGAGTCACGCAGCTCGGCGGAGCTTCTCTCGGAGCGTTCGAGCGACGTGCTCGGGTCGATCCCGAATTTGTTGTTCGCTGAAGCGGACGACTTCGTACCCAAGTGCTCCAAAGCCCGGAACATGAAGGATTTCAGCGGACGTGCGACGGGACCCGGCAGCGTCGGGACCTGCAGCCAGCACCGCCGCCAGGATCGCTTGGTCCTGAGTTGCCGGTGCGCCTGTCACGGCAGAGATGCCTCGTTGGCCCTGGATGACATGTCCCGTGTCGAGTATGTGTTGGATGCGGTCGTTCGACCAACCGAAGTCGCTGAGTTGTGCGTGTGTGAGCAGGCCCTTTTGTCCGGCCGCGAGTGACGTCACACGTGGGTCCATGTCGACAGTGAAGCGACGGGGTACGACAAGAAG
>JAFAUA010000154.1 GCA_019243595.1 Acidimicrobiia bacterium | reverse complement strand
GTGTCGACGTCGACCAAGCCCGACGTGCTCGCCGCCGCCGGTCCGGCGCGCTACCGGATCGGTGAGGTGTGGTGCTTCGATCCGACTGGGCAAGAGGACCTGCCCGCCTGGGTGCGCCCGCTGCGGTGGTCGCCGGTCGACGCGGCTCGTGACTGGGACGGAGCCCTGCGCATGGCCCGGGCCATGACCGGGGCGGTGCGCTCGCTCCACGCGACGGATTCCGACGCCCACTGGACGGGGCGGGCGATCGCCGCCCTAGCGCCTCTGCTGCACGCGGCGGCCATCTCGGGTGCGGGGATCGCCGAGGTGCGCGTCTTCGCGCTGCGCGAGCAGTTCGACGCCGCCGGGGCCATCCTCGAAGACGCAGGCGCAGAGGCGGCGGCCGACGTCTTGTCCCGGGTGGTGCACACGTCTGAGCGGGAGCGCTCATCGATCCTGTCCACGGTGGCCAACGTCCTCGCCGTCTACGACGCCGAGGGGCCGCGGGCCGCAGCGAGTAACCCGAACTTCTCGCCCGCGGGTTTCTGTACCTCGACCGACGCCGTTTTCATCTGCAGCCCCAGCCACGGCCAGGCCCTCGCCGCGCCGTTGGTGGTGGGACTGCTCGATGACATCCGCCACGCCGCTTACGAGCGTGCTCGCAGCGCGGCACTCGGCGGCCAGACGGGTTCCCGACCGCTCCTCTTCGCCCTGGACGAGTGCGCCAACATCGCGCCGATCCCAGACCTGCCGGCGCTGGTGTCAGAGGCAGGTGGGCAGGGCCTTCAGGTGATGGCCTGCTTCCAGGACCTGTCCCAGGTGCGGCAGCGATGGGGCCACGAGGTCGCAGAGGGATTTCTGTCGCTGTTCGGCACCAAGGTCGTGCTGCGCGACGTCGCCGACCGCTCCACCCTTGAGTCCCTGTCGGTGGCCTTCGGTGACTACGACCGGCCGATGGTCTCGCAGTCACGCACGCACGGCTGGGGCGGGAAGTGGTCGACGACCTACAGCACCCAACGCCAGCGCGTGCTGTCGCCCGGCGAGATCGCAGAGCTGCCCCGGGGGTGCGCGCTGCACATCGACGGCGTCCGCTGGTCACTGATCCAGCTCACCCCCTACTACGCCATCAATCCCTGGCCCGCCGTCGTCGCGACCGCCCGAAACGAGCTCAACGCCGCACTCGCGGAGGAGGCATGGAAATGAGCTACAGCGTCGAAGAGATCGCCGAGCTGATTCGCTACCACATCGTGCTCGGTGCCGACGGCAACGCCGCACCCGAACGCCAGTTGGGGCAGCTCATCGATGCGGTTGGCCAGCTGCGCGCTGGGCAAGGGTCACGAGTCCCCCAACCCATCGCGGCGGGGTGCGGGCAATGAACCCAACGTCGGCAAGGATCGCGAGACGCTCTCGCCTAACGGCATCGGTCGCTATGAAAAACTGAATCGAAAGGATTGGACCGGCTCACGCCCGTGTACCTGGATCATTCGGGCCAGCATGAGGGCAACCCGGAGCCGCCGAAGGCGGCCGAGGCGCGCCCGCCTCGGCTCCTGGAGCGTGGATGCCGCCGCTTGCCCCGTCGTCGCGTCGGAGCCGCTTCGGTCGAAGGTGGGCGACCGGCGTGGTTCGGGCTGGTTGAGCTGGCCCTCGCTTCGGGTCCCATCACGACTGGTGGCGCCGCGATCGGGGTCGTGGGCGAGTGATGGCCCATCGGCTCTTCAGGCCACCACCCGGGATGACAGAGGAGGAGGTCGCACGGCGGCGCCAGGATGAGCCGGGCTGGTGCCCCTTTGACGACCCGACCTGGTGGGACTCGGTGCCGGCTGAGGGATTCGAGCGGGTGGCAGCGATCTTCCGTCGTCACCTCAATGACGAGGACGAAGACGGGCTTTCACTCGCTCTCGAGTCGCGTAGCGGCCCATCCTCTCGGGCGGGAGTACGTCGAACTGACCAACGACGCTCAGCATGATCTCCCGCTGTTCGTCTGTCGTGAGCTTGTCCCAGGCCGTGCGGAGCTTGTCGGCCTTCCCGACCCACGCTGTTGCAGCGATAGGCGTGGCCGCTGTGAGCTTCGCCTTGATCCGCTCGGCCTTGGCGGCGAGGGCGTCAGCCTTGGCGACGTAGACCTTGACAGGCAGTCGGTCGGCGGCGTCGGCGAGGGCGTCGGCTTCCGCCTCCTGCTCGGACAGCCGCCGCAGAAGCTTCTCCGTGTCGAC
>JAFAUA010000080.1 GCA_019243595.1 Acidimicrobiia bacterium | reverse complement strand
GTCACGTTGGAGGCCGTGCAGCTGTTCGGCGGCAACGGCTACATGTCCGAGTACCAGGTCGAGCAGCTGGCACGCGACTCGAAGGTGCTCGAGATCTACGCGGGCACCAACGAGATCCAGATGACCCACATCGCCAAGGACCTGCTTCGGCGCTGAGGGCTCCTCGGGACTGGAGTTAGTTGCGGGCCAGGACCTGCTCGAGGGCCTGGTCGACGCGCACGCCCGAGCAGTACGGGCAGTCGAGCAGGGCGAGCTCGCCGACGATCTGGACGAAGTCGAACGAGACCATCCGGCGGCAGGCCGGGCAGCGGATGTGCGGGGGAGCGTGGAGGTGCATGGCGTCTCTAGGAGGGAAGTTCGACGCCTGAGCCGAATCCCCTTGTGTGCGCAACCGACTCTCTCGGCTCCTGATCGCGGCCACCCTCGTGGCTGCGGCCGCAGCCGCGGTTGGCGTGCGTCCGACGCAGGCGGCCGAGCCGTGCGCGCCCGCCAGCCCCGCGCTCACCGCCCTCGGCCTGCATTCGCACGCCCTTCCGAGCGGCTTGACCATGTGGTCGGGCCACGTGGCGTCATGGGACGGCCTGCCCCTCGATGTCGACGTCACCCTTCCCGGCGGTGGCGCTTCCTGCCCGGCGCCGCTCGCCGCCCTCGCACACGGGTGGGGCGGTTCCAAAACCGATTGGGAGTCGGCGACGGCCTCGTCGTCGGATGCCAACAAGTCGGGCTGGAACAACGTGTCGTTCGCGGCGCGCGGCTACGCGGCGCTGAACTGGAGCGCCCGCGGGTGGCACGGCTCGTGCGGTCCCGACAGCTCCGCTGACCCTCTCAAGAGCCCGCTGGGCCTGCCCGCGGCCTGCACGGCCGGTGGTCGGCAGTACTGGGTGCACCTCGACGACCTGCGCTACGAGATCCGCGACGCCCAGTGGCTGATCGGCCGGCTGGTCGACGCCGGCGTCGTCGACCCGGGTCGCATCGGCGTCACCGGAGGTTCCTACGGCGGCGGCGTGACGTGGCTGACGGCGCTGGCCAACGACCGCGTGATGTGCGGCGGCGTCGGCTGGAATCCCGCTAACGGCGCCGACCCCTGTGCCGGCAAGGGCAACGGTGACCTGGTGCCGTGGAAGTCGCCCAAGGGCACGCCGCTGCACGTCGCGGCCGCCGTGCCGGAGTACACGTGGGCGTCGCTCGCCCTCGCCCTGCTGCCCAACGGCCGCGCGTCCGACGGTCGCCCCGGTGCGCCGCCGAGCGGCGATCTCACCAAACCCATCGGCGTGCCGATCGAGAGCTACGTCAGCGGCCTGTACGTGGACGGCTACGAGCCGCCCGCCATCGAGAACGGCTACTACCAGCCGCCGACGAGTACCGACGACACCGCCAATTTGCCGCTGTGGTCGACGCTCGTGCAGGCCGGCGTGAACACGGTCGGCGCCTCGGTCCCAGGTGTGAGTGGCATCGTCGCCAACTCGGTCCATCAGCTCGACACCTTCAAGTCGCCAATGACCCCGCTGCTGCCCGTCGACGCCAAGGTCCCGGTGCTGCAGATCCAGGGCAACACCGACCCGCTGTTCCCGCCGATCCACGCCCAACTGATGTGGGCCAAGGTGAAGGCCTTCGCGCCCGACTACCCGATCGGCGTCGTGTTCGCCGACGTCGGTCACTCCTACGCGTCGAACCCTGCCGACGTGTGGGCGGCGTTCAACAAGAAGGCCAACGCCTTCGTCGACCACTACCTGCTCGGTACCGGTCCGGCGCCGGCGCTCGACGCCAGCGCTGTTCTCACCCGCTGTCGACCGGGCCAGGCCGGTGACCCCCTCACGACCGTCGCCGGACCGTCGCTCGCGGGGATCGCCCACGACACGCGCACGTTCTCGACCGGCGGCGGCGGGGTGACCTCGAATGTGCCCGCTGGCATCGAGGGGGTGGCGAGCGACCCCATCGTCAACGGTGGCGCCGCCGGTCAAGTGGCGCCGTTCGGTAGCGGCTGCCGGGTCATGTCGGCGACGACCGACCCGGGCGTCGTGGCGTGGACCTATCCGGTCGACCACACGATGACGATTGCCGGCCAGCCACTCGTGCGCCTCACGGTCCAGACCCCGGCTCCGGATGCCGAGGTCGCCGCCCGCTTGTGGGACCTGTCGCCCGACGGCAAGCAGACGCTGATCAGTCGCGGCGTCTACCGGCTGGCGGGCATCCCCTCGGCACCGAGCGGCCCGATCGCCTTCGAGCTGTCATCGAACGCCTGGCGGGTGCCCGCCGGCGACAAGCTGAAGCTCGAGGTCACCGGCGCCGACACGCCGTACTTCCAGGTCGACGGCATCCCCTCGGTCACCAACGTGAGCGCGGCGTCCGTCGAGCTCCCCGTCGTCGAGGGTCCGACCGCCCACGTCGAGGCGGCACGCGCCGCGGCCCCGGCGTCGCGGGCGCCCGCGGCAGCAGCGCCCTCTTCGAGCCTGCCGGCCACCGGCGGCAACGACACGCGCACCGGCGCGCTCGCCGCCGCCCTCCTGTTGGGGGCGTTCGGCTTGCGCCGTCTTCGACGGCGGACCTTGCTCTAAGCCGTCTGCTTAGGGGTTGGTGGCCGTCGACCCGGTCTTGGGCACCGCGCTGAGGGCGGTGTTGGCGGAGCCGTTCGAGGCGGTACCGGAGTTACCGGACGTGCCGATGGCCTCGCCCTTGGCGCCGGAGTTCGCCGACGACTCTGCAGTCGCCGCCGCGCTCGAGCCGCCGGGGCCGCCCGTCGCGGAGCCCTTGGCCCGCACGGCCGACATCACCGGGCCGCTGTGGCCGCTGTTGTTCGAGCCCGTCGTGCTCGCGCTGCCCGCGGCGCCGCCGTGCGACTGGGGGCTGGCGATGGCGGTCGACGTGGCGTTGCCGGTGTTGCCGCTGTTGTTGGCCGACGACGTCACGTAGACGTTGCCGGTGCTGCCGCTCTGGGCGACCGGCGAACTGGTCGACGTGCCCGGACCGGCCGTCGACCCGGTGGCGGCGGCGGCGACACCCGTGCCCACCAGCGCGCAGAACAGGCCCACGAGGCCCACGCGTACGAGATTCATTTCCGCTCCTTTACCCCCGCCCTCAGCGGGCTGTCCTCGCCAGCTGGTTCTGTACTTCCGTGCGCGGGACGCTCGGTCTGGGCCCCGCGTGGTGGCGAGACGATAGGGCGGCTCAGGGGGCCCCGACAAAACGAGATGGCACAGAAGTGGCTGATGTTGCTAGTGATGATGAACGGTCGGTAACGGTTTGCCCGGTTACGCGCCGCGGTAGGTGCCGAAGGTCCAGACGTTCCCCCCGGGGTCGCGGGCGGTGAAGCCGCGGGAGCCGTAGTCATCGTCCTTCAGGCCGATGACGATGTCGGCGCCCGCCTCGTTGGCCCGCCCGAAGAGGGCGTCGGGGTCGTCGCAGACGACGTAGATGGAGACGGGGCCGGACGGGAACGGGTCGTCGGCGTCGGGGCGCGTCGACCCGAGCATGACCCCGCCGCCGAGGGGCCACTTCAGCTCGGCGTGGTGGATGGGCCGGTCGTCGCCTGCCTCGCCGCGCACGACCATCGCCTCTTCGAAGCCGAAGGCCTCGGTGAGGAACCGCAGCTCGGCCTCGGCGTCCTTGCAGGTCAGGGCCGGCCAGATGGTCGGCGCGTTGGTGGTGGTGGTGGTTTCGCTCATGGGCGCATCGTGCGCCCGACGGCTACTCGCCGTCTTGCATGGATGGGAGCTCGTCGGCGATCCACCGGGTCGGCGTGCAGCCGGCCAGCTCGGTCCACTCCCGCGTGAAGTGGGCCTGGTCGTAGTAGCCGCACGTGACCGCCACCGCGGCCAGCCCCGGACGGGTCGGCATCGACAGCAGGTGGCGGGCCCGCTCGAACCGCAGCACCCGCGCCGCCACCTTCGGGGTCAGCCCGACTTCGGTGCGGAACTTCTCGCTGAGGTGGCGGCGGCTCCAGCCGACCTCGGCCGCCAGC
>JAFAUA010000066.1 GCA_019243595.1 Acidimicrobiia bacterium | reverse complement strand
TGCCGCTGATCTTCTCGGCCGACGACCTCGACGCCCAAGCCCGCCTCCGCGAATCGTTCGACCCCGACGGCGTCGCCAACCCCCAGAAGGTCCTCCCAGCCGGCTCGAGATGCGGCGCCCTCCCGCGAGTACCCGAGGGGGCCTGGATCTGAACGTGCTTACCGACGGCCAGTGTCAGCGCCAGCGCCAAACTCAAACGCCTCCGATGTTGCATTGGGGGCCCCGGAAACCGGGGCAAATGGGATGCGCGCGCACCATTGGAGGCGTTTTCGAGTGGTAACCGCACTGGAGCATTTCGCGGGCGACGTCGGGGCGGACGGCCCTGTGACGGTTGTCGGGGGGCGGACGCAGTGGGACGTCGGTGGGGCCGTCAATCCGGCGGCGCGTGAAGTTCGGGCGCCGGCCGGGATCGTCGAGTTCGAGCCCGCGGAGATGACCGTGCGGTGTGGGGCGGGGACGACTGTCGCTGAGCTGGACGCCGCGCTCGGCGAGCACGGGCAGTGCGTCGCACTCGCCGGGGACGACGGGTCGACGGTCGGCGGTGTGCTGGCCGTGGGGCGGAGCGGGATTCGCCGGCTCCGCCAAGGCCCGATGCGCGACGTGCTGCTGGAGGCTCGTTATGTGTCGGCCGACGGCCATGTCATCAAGGGCGGTGGGCCGACGGTGAAGAACGTGAGTGGATTCGACCTGTGCCGGCTCCTCGTCGGCTCGCTGGGCACGCTCGGTTTCATCGGCGAGGTCGTGCTTCGCTGCCGGCCTCGTCCTGCGGTGTCGCAGTGGTTCGCGGGCCCGGCCGAGCCGTTCGGCCTCGTGCACCGGCTGCACCAGCCGTCGGCGATCCTGTGGGACGGCACCACCACATGGCTGCTGCTCGAGGGCCACGCCGCCGATGTCGAGGCGCAGGCCGCGGTCGCCGCCCTCGCCGAAGCAGACGGCCCGCCCGCGATGCCGGCGGGCGGGCGCTTGTCGATGCGGCCGTCGGCGCTGCGGACACTCAGTGGACAGTTCGTCGCCGAGATCGGGGTGGGCATCGTGCACACCGCGGAGCCGGCGCCCGTACGTGAGCTGCCGCCGCACGTCGTCGATCTCAACCGTCGGGTCAAGCAGGCCTTCGATCCGACCGGGCGGCTCAACCCCGGCCGCGTGGTGGCCGCGTGACCGAGGTCCACCTGTACGTCGATGACCGGGAGCTGGCGTCGTGCGTGGCGTGCGGGTTGTGTCTGCCGCACTGCCCGACCTACCGGGTGACGGGCGAAGAGTCGGCATCCCCCCGCGGCCGGATCGCCGCCATGCGCGCCGTGGAGTGGGAGCACCGGCCGCTCGACGGCGACTTCACGACGTTCATGGACCTATGCGTGCAGTGCCGGGCTTGCGAGGCGGTGTGTCCGTCGTCGGTGCCCTTCGGCCGGCTGATGGAGGGTTCGCGAGAGACGCTCGTCGAGCATGCGGGATACCAGCCGCGACGCTGGCGACTGGCGTACGAGGCACTCGGGCATCACCGCGTGCTGCTCGCGGGCTCCACTCTTCTCGCCGCGGCCCAGCGCCTCCGCCTCGTGCCCCGCCGTCTGGGGTTGGGCCGCCTGCCTTTGCGCCGGGCGCCCCTGCGCCCGACCGGCACCGACGTGTGGCTGTTCACCGGTTGCGTCATGGATGCCTGGCAGCGGCCCGTGCACCAGGCGGTGATCGACGTCCTCGGGCGAGCGGGGATTGGTGTCAGCCTGCCGCAGAAGGGGGCCGACTGCTGCGGCGCGCTCCACGTCCACGCCGGGCTCGTCGACGGCGCCCGGAAGCTGGCTCGGCGCGTCATGGCGTCGATGCCGGACGATGCGCCAATCCTCGTCGACTCCGCGGGTTGCGGCGCCGCCCTGAAGGACTACGGCCACCTGCTTGGCGCGGAGGAGGCCGACGCCTTCGCGGCGCGCGTCTTCGACGTGCACGAGTGGCTGGCCAAGCACGTCGACCGGCTGCCCAAGCCCGCTCGGCGCCTTCCTTATCGGGTCGCCGTTCAGGACCCGTGCCATCTGCGCCACGTGCAGCGCGCCCACCAGCACGTGCGCACCGTGCTGGAGCCGTACGCCGACCTCGTCGAGCTCGATGACGAGGGTCTGTGCTGCGGGGCCGGCGGTGCCTATGCGGCGACCCATCCCGACATGGCGGCCGAGCTGCGCGAGCGCAAGGTCGACGCTGTCCGGCGCACCGGTGCGCCGGTCGTCGCCAGCGCCAACCCCGGCTGCATCATGCACCTGCAGGGGGCCGGTCTCGACGTGCGCCACCCGTTCGAGTTGATGGCGGAGGCGCTCAGTGGCGGGTGAGTTCGATGAGATCCGTGGCCGGCTGGAGGCCATCGCCGAGGAGCTCGCCGACCTGGCGATCATCCGCCTGCGCGAGTCGATCGACGCGGGTGGCACCGAGCTGCCGGTCGACGAGAAGCGACTGACGCGAGCGCGGCGCGCGGTCGAGAAGGCGGTCAACATCCTCAAGGAACCGGACGACACCGAGTGAACGAGCCTGGCGACCTGCGGGGCCGCATCCTCCACACCAACCCGGCCTCGCTGGGGTTCTGGGGATCGTCGGGGCGTGAGGTGTGGGGTGCGGTCATGGACATGGCCTTCCCGGGCGGGGTGGCGAGCCTGGTGTCGCTCGAGGACGGGACCACGAGCCTCTACACGAGCACCGGGGGCGGGGTCATCGGCGGCGGCGCCCATCCGCCGGTCGTGGAGGCGACACTCGCCTTTCTCGACGCCGTCGCCGTCTACGCGCCGCAGTTCCCGGCCGCCGACTCCGACGACCTCCCAGACGAAGGCCACGTTCGGTTCCATGCCTTGGCCTTTGACGGGCGCCGCTTCGCGGACGCCCTGGAGTCAGACCTGCAGTCTCGGACACACGAGCTCTGGCCGCTGTACTACTCGGGCCACCAGGTGATCACCGCCCTGCGGCTCGCCACGCAAGGGAAGTAGGCCTGAAGAAGGCGATCGTGGGGCTACGCGTAGGTCCGGACGAGGTCGAGCACTGCGTCCGCGTCAGCGCCGTCGGCCGTGAGCGATGTCTGTGCGGGCTCCACACGCCGGGCGGCAACGAGGCACAGCTCCAGGCCCTGTCCGCGGACCGTTGTCACGGGCGCCTCGTCGGGGATGAAGTCCCAGCGGTCGCCGGTCGGCCCGGTTAGCTCGAACGCCACCGGACCGCTGAGTTCGCGCCCGGCGCGGGCGAATGCGTAGGGGAGAGTGCGCCAGGCCAGACGGGCGATGTGGCGTAGCCGGTCGGACGGTTTCAGTTCGATGCCGAGCGCGTCGGTGACGTCGCCGGTGTGGATCCACGTCTCCGCGAGGCGCGTCGTGACGAGGGTTCTGGTCGACAGCTCGCCGGCAACCCACTGGACTCGCCGGTGGAAGTCGGCGCCGTAAAGGCGGGCGAGGAAGTCGTCGACCGACGACCGCCAGCGGGACTTGAGCTGGGGCAGCGGACGGTCGCGCTCGGCGGCGACCATGTGGGCGGCGCCGTCGTCGACGTTCGCAGCGACGGCTTCGAGCTGGCGGCCGACCTGGGCCAGGTACTCGGGGTACCGGCCGTCGACGCTGGCGATCGCCATCTCGTTGGTCTGGGCCAGGTGCAGGACGACGTCGGCCACCGTCCAGCCCTCACATCGCGAGGGTCGCT